>DAOVNC010000125.1 GCA_030630445.1 Kiritimatiellales bacterium
CGCGATCTCGATGGTTTCCTCGAAGCGTTCGTCGCCCATGTTGGCCTGCAAGTGGCAGATGGCTTTGCCGGGAACGGATGGGGCGGACAGTTTGAATTTGACGTTCGTACTGCCGCCCGCCGCAAGGAACAGGCTTTGCTCAAAATGATCGTCGGCAAACGAAACCGACACTTGAACCCGCCCGTCTTTTCCCGATTCGTTGTGGAGATGCACCGGAAGGGTAAACGCATCGGATGGGGCGAGGAAGCGCGGCAGGCTCGATTGCACCACGAGCGGGCGCTTGACGAGGAGCTGCCGGTCTGTGGAACCGAAGCGCGAGCGGTCGAGCGCGACGGCCATCACCCGCAGCTGCCCGGTAAATTCGGGGACATCGAGTACAACGCAGGCGGTTCCGTTGCTAGCGGTTTGGACGGTGGCCGACCAGAGCGCGACGGGTTTGAAGCGCCCGCGCCTTGACGGGGTTGAGCCGCTTCCGGATGGCGGCGAGCATTCCACCGCCGGGTGCGGAGGGTGTGCCGCCGACCTTGTCGAGGGTTTCGGGCATGAGTTGCGCGTAGAGGTCGTGCTGGGCGATGGCCGGAAGGCGCGGCGCAAAGAAAAAGGCGAACGGGTCGGGCGCCTTGAACGCGGTCAGCATGCAGATGCCTTCGTCGACGGCGGCCAGCACTACCTCGGACGTGCATCCGCTGCCATCGGCATCCGTGACGCGCACCGGGATTCCCAGGCGGGTTCCGGGACGTATCTCTTCGGGCAGATCGAGTTGCACGTCGAGCTTACGCTCCGGTTTTTCGACGACGAGCGCAATCCGCCCAGTGGCGCGGTGCTGTCCCCAGGTTTCTTCGGGGAGGGCTGGGCGGATAATGCTGACGGTGCAGTAGGCGTTGGGGCTGTATTCGTTTCCGACGGGCAGTTCGACTTCCGCCGTGTTGTTGGTTAGCTCCAGAATCCGGTGGCTGAGGATGTGGTCGGTCTCGACGGTGAGGAGGAGCTTGCCGGGGAACGGGGCCTTGATGGCCAGTGTGGCGGTGTCGCCCACGAGGTAGCTTTTTTTATCGAGCAGGAGCTCCACCGTGTCCGGCGCCTCCATCGACCGTTCGCTCCACGACTGCCCGGCCGAGCCGACATGGAAATCCAGTGCTGAGGAGACACCGGAATCCGGGTCGTGGACGCAGAGGCGATATTGCCCGGAATAGGCGGGCTCGAACTCCATCGCGCCCCGGCCTTCCGCCAGAGTCAACCCGCGCTCCTCCACGGGCGTGGCCTGTTGCTCGGAGTGGTACCGATAGAATTCGCCTTCGCGCTTGAGCACCGAGGTCCAGGAGAGTTTTTCGATCGTCACCTCCAGCCGTTGGATACCGCTTTCGACGGTTCCATCCGGCAATACGGTGGCCATCCCGAAGGAGTGGGCTTCGCCAACCCGGATGGGCTCGACTGGGCGGAGAAGGCCGATGTAGTAGGGGTAGACATCGATGGCCCGGCTTCCGTACGCCGTCACCGAGCGCCCGCCCGTCTCCATGGCCGTGCCGGAGACGATGGCCTTGATGGCCGCCGCCGGACGCCAACGGGCCGAGGTCTTGGCTTGGAATGCCGCCGCACCGTCGTCGTCCAGTGTTTTTTTGCCGAGCGATTTTTGGACGGGTTTGAACTTCCGGCGATGATCGCCGAACACGAAGCCCTTCCATTGCGGGGGGCGGAACGGATGCGGCATGAAATCGACCCGCGCTCCCGCCGACAAGCTGCCCGCCGGGCCGCCAAAGAGGTGTTCGGCGAGGAGGTCGAAATCAAATGTCTGTCCCGCCGCAACGCGGTCGGTTTGCATTTCGAGGCGCGTGCGGATTTGGAGCGGAACGAATTCCTCGAGCGACACGACCGTTTGGCCGACGGGTTTTTCGCCTCCCGGAACCGTGGCCTCCAGCCGGTATTTTCCCGTCGCCGCATAGTCCGGCCAGGGGATCTCGAATTCGGCGGTTCCGTATTCGCCGAGCATGGCGCCGAGTGTCCGGTCTACCTTGCCGTCGGGGCGGTAGATCTTCAGTGTCAGGGGGAAGGCCTCCGCGCATTCCGCGTTTGGATCGCGGACAACCACCTTGAGATGCGTGGTTTCGCCGGGGCGGTAGATGCCCCGGTCGGTGAAGAGATAAGCCTCGTAGCCTGCGTCGAGATAAGGCCTCTCCCCGACCCCTCCACGCAGGGAAACCGCCGAGCTGTCGAGACGCAGAAAGGAAAGGTCGGTGTCCTTTTCGATGGAAACCAAAAACGGTTTGCCCTCCGTTATCCGGTCGGTTAGGTCGAATCGGGCGATGCCGTCCGCATCGGTCTTGCCTGCCAGCAAAACCTGGTTTTCGAGCGAGTAGACCTTTACGTCGGCGTCAGGCAGAGGGGCGAGCGTGCGGAGCGAATTGGCCCACACCAGAAAGTCGTTTTGGGACTGTTTGACGGATAGTCCGAAGTCGCTGACCACGACATAGTGCGATGAGCGCGCGCCCTTGTCGGAGCGGACTTCAATGTGGAACGCGCCGGTCTGGCCTTCCAGCACCGGGCGCAGGTCGAGGGTGTGTTCGGCGATCTCGTTGCGCGGCGAATCGATGGGCAGCTCCAATTCGCCGACAACGTGGCCGATGTTCTGGTGCGGGGTTCCGTAGAAGCTGTAGCGATGCGACCGCCGCGCCGCAAGTTGGACGAGGTTGTTGGGATAGATCCGCGTGATGATCGCTTTGCAATCTCCGGAGTTGACGAGGCGGAGCGGAATCTTCATTCCGCCCTTCGGCGACATGTAGCTGCCCCGGGCCGTGAACTCCACCGCCGCGCGGGCGTCGGGGAAATAGACGGTCCGCGAAACGGCCTTCCCCAAGGCGGCGCCCGCCGTACTTCCGAGCGCGGGGTCGAAGGCGACCACATAGCGGGTGCCGGGCTTGAAGTCGCCTAGGATGCGGCAGATGTGGCGGGAGTAGCGCGTGCGCGACTCGACGTTGATCTCTACTTCGGGTTCCACCTTGATCAGATCCCGGGCAGTCGCCATGTCGATGGGGAGGTTGAAGCGCGCTTCAATGTGCCCCGCGCCAAAGGGCTGGTTTCTTGTGACCACCCGCAGGAGGCGCAGGTCGCGGGAAAGCTTCACGTTTTGAACCACGTTGCTTCCGAGTCCTGCCGGGCCGACGATGGATTGCAACCCCGCGTCGATCCGGACAACAACCTCATTCGTTTCCGTGTGTTGAAAGACCACCTCGATGGTTTCCCGGCTTTGGCGGTTATAGATGGCGCAGGAAATATTCTGGCCGGAAGGCGTCTGTATTTTCAGGTGGTTTTTGAGCTGTTCCGGGGAGACTTTTTCGGAGAACCCAATGTCCAGCCGGACTTGGTTATCCGAGGAATAGTTGCTTTGCGATATGCTCCGAACCGCGAGGGGATCGGAGTGGAATGTGAAGATCAGGGGATCCGCCAACGCCCGCGAGTCCACACCGCGCAACCCCTCGGAAAGAGTTGCGGTGAAGGGCGTGCATCCGCGCCAGCCTTCGTTCGGCTGAAACACGAGTTCGTTGGGTTTCGTCCAGCGAAATGTCCCCTCCACATCGGGCGAAAATTCCACCGGCTTTTCCACGGGAACCATCTCCGCCGAAAAGCGCCATCGCAAAACATCGGTCGACCCCGATCCGACATACCTCGAAACAAGCTCGACTCCGATTTCATTTCCCTTGCCTACACGCCAAACCAACAAGGGCACGAAGCATGCGGTTGAAAGCAAGATGCCCGCGATAAAACCAACGATGAGCTTTTTCATTCTATTCTATTTCCTTTCCGGGTTGTGTTGCGGGCTTTGCGGCGAGCGCATACCAGTCGACCTTTCGGGTGAGCATCATGACGAGCGCCGTCAGTCCGAACAGCAGCGTCGAGCCAGCCACCAGCGCGTGGTCTTCGGATTGCAACAGGCCATAGAGCGCGCCGTAGAGCAACGCCAGCACCCCGCCAAACAATGCGCCGCGAAGAAACCCTTTAAGCACGCTGCACAGGTATAGGGCGATCACGCCGATGGTGGCCGCGCTGGCCGCCAGGTAGGACCAGCCAAAGCCAATGTGTTCCGACAGGCTGAGTAGCAGCAGGAAAAAGAGCGCCTGCGCCAGGCCGACGAAGCCGTATTGGATCGGGTGGATCTTTAGCTGCTTCACCAACTCGAACAGGAAGAACGCCGCGAAGGTGATGAAGATAAACAGGAAGCCGTATTTGAGCGCGCGGTCGGTCAGCGGGTAGGGGTTGACCGGGTCGATCAGGTTGACGCCAAGGTGCTGGAGATCCCCAAACCGCCCTGCATCCATATCCTGCTGCGCCGAGCACGCCAAGCCGTTCACGTCCCACTCGGCGGTGAACCCGTTGTTCGAAACCGTCCGGTCGGTTGCCAGGAAATCGCCGACAAAGCTGGGGTGCGGCCAAGGCGACTTCAGCCGTATCCGGTTGTCCGAGCCGATCGGGACAAACTTGAATTGCTTCATGCCGTGGACCTTCAGGTCCATCGCGAATCCGACCTTGCTCCCCAACAGGCTCTCCGCGTCGGGAAGTTCCATATGGATCCCCGAGCCATAAGGATTAAGGGAGCTCCCCGGCTTGATTTCCAGCGGTTCGCCTTTCCATTCGAAAACAGGTTCCCTTGAAATCCCGCGCGGATCGCTGAGGATCAGGCACGCCTTGATGGAAAGGAGTTCGAGCGTTGAGTCTTGCTCGGTGCGCAACGTCTCTTTCTCCGGGAAATCGACCGTGCCTTCGATGCGCCCGTCGCTCTGGTAGACATGGGCCTTGAAGATGCCCCGGTAGCGTTCCTGTACCTGGAGGGATCCTTCGTACTCCAACCGTTTGGGATAGACCATGGATTTTCTCACTGCGGCCATCTCCTTGTTGTACCAGCTATCCTTCTCCTTGTTGTAGAATTTGCCCATCCAGCTTTCGCGGTATTCAACGGCAAAAACCGGGCCTACGATGCGTTGTTGTCCGGCATAGCTTTTGGCGATATTTTGTTGCACCCCGAGCATCCGCTGCTTCCGTTCGTGCGTCATCCCGCCGATCGACGCCAGCGCAATGAGCATAAGAATTGAAATGCCGCCGAGTACCAGCAGCTTGAGTAGAACCTTGATTTGCATGCCAACCTCCTTAGTTGTGCGCGGAGATTGGAACACCAAGTTGAAGGCAATATGAACTCCATGTGAAATGGAGGTGAAAAACTTCAGCTATATGAACGCCATCGGCAGGTACCGGTTCGATGGAGATGCCCGGTTCGGATTCATAATGCGTTCTGTCGCTTCTCTATGCTTTCCCAGTACTCGTGGCTTATCTGTCTGAGATGCGCGACGATGCCGGAATGCTCGGCAACCAGATTCCTTCTTTCGCCCGGATCGTTGGGAAGATCATAGAGCTCCATCTTTTCACCTGTAATAATCAGCTTCCAGTTTTCTTGGCGGACCGCTATGGCCCGTCCCGATTTCCAGTTGAAGCTCTTGTGGGCTGTAGGCGCGTCAGGGGCTTTAATGATTGGCATCAGGCTCTTGCCATCGATCTTATGCTCTGCGGCCGGGAGCATGCACAACTCCAGAATGGTCGGGTACCAGTCGCAGCCCGTTGCCATCTGGTTGCGCACCTGATTCTCGGGAAGATGACCGGGCCATGAGATGATGGCGGGGATACGCAGGCCTCCTTCGTACAGACTGAATTTGCTGCCGCGATATGGGCCTGAACTGCCACCCCCGCCATGGGCCCGGACTTCCGTCGAGTGTCCGTGATCGGACTGGAAGATTACAATCGTATCGTTCGCCAGCTTCAGATCATCCACTTTTTCCACGAGTTGCCCGATCCGGTCATCCATTGTGGAAAGAAATGCAGCATAGAGGTTTCGGGGATATTCGAGGTGCCCATAATGTTCCAGCCATTTAGGGGATCCCTGATAAGGATAGTGAGGGCTGTTGATTGCAAAGTAGATGAAAAATGGCCGGTCTCTGTTCTTGTCCATAAAGCTGCTGGCTTCCTTGACCATAAGGTCGGGAAAGAACTCGCCATTGTGAAACACCTCCTTTCCATTGCGCCAAAGGTCGTGTTTGTTTGGGCCGTCCCAGTAGAAGAAGTGAGAGTAGTTGTCGATGCACCCGACCAGGTGCCCGAAGGAATGGTCGAATCCCTGTGCGTTGGGAATCGTCTGTTTGGAGTGCCCGAGATGCCACTTTCCAATATGTGCCGTGGCATATCCCGCCTTCTTCAATTCCTCTGCAATAGTCACCTGGGCAGAAGGCATGCCCTCCGAATCGAGGGCAACATTTCCTCCCAAACCGCCATGTTGCGGTGTGCGCCCGGTCATCAATCCGACCCGAGAAGGGGAGCAGACCGGAGCGGCTGCATAAAACTGTGTAAAACGTATGCCGCGCCTAGCTAAACGGTCCATATTCGGCGTAGTGAGATCCGTTGCCCCGTAGATGTTCATGTCAATAGATCCCTGATCATCGGTAAAGATAATGATCACGTTCGGCTGGCGGGCGAGCGCGGCGGTGGCCAAAAGCACAAGTATAGAAATCATTTTCTTTATCATCTATCTACTCCGTTAAGGCTGGGCTGACTCCGGGTTCCAATGCCTGGCAAAACGCGGGCGTTAAATGGAGTCCGCTCAATCGGCGGGTGTGCGCCCAGCATGGATGCATCGCGTACACCATAGCCTTTATTGTACTATAGACCTATACTGAAGAGTTTCCGGAAATGGCATGAGTCTAGGTTTCCAAACGGTTTCCTGTTGTCGGTTTTTCCTCGTCGGAGTACGCTTCGCCTTGTTTGGAGGGTTTCGATGAATGATTCCGTGCAGCAGAAAAAGGCTGATCCGAAGACCGTGGGCGAGGTGACACGGATTCTTCGAACGGCGGGGCTTGAGGGGGTGGAGGCAACAAGCGCATTGCTACCGCTGGTGTACGGCGAGCTCCGCCGTCTTGCCGCCTACCAATTGTCCCGGGAAAAACCGGGGCAAACGCTGCAGGCCACCGCCTTGGTAAACGAGGTCTATCTCCGGCTGGTCAAGGACACCGAAGCCCACTGGGAAAACAAACGCCACTTTTTCGGAGCGGCGGCCGAGGCCATGCGCCGTATTCTCATCGAAAGCGCCCGTCGCAAAAAGAGCCAGAAGCGCGGTGGCGGCTGGAAGCGTACGGCGATGGAGATTTCTGATGTTTCTGTTAATGATCCGTCCAGTGAATTGTTGCAGATCCATGAGGTGCTCGATCAACTTTCGGAGATTGATGCCGAGAGTGCCGAGATCGTCAAACTACGCTATTTTGTCGGCCTGACCCAGCAGCAGTGCGCCGATATCCTTGGAATATCAAAGCGCACCGCCGACAACCGCTGGGCCTTCGCCCGCACCTGGCTTCTACGCGCCATTCAAGATAATAGCTGAAACCGGGCACGGAAAAGAATCATTGATTCTCCTGAGGAATATAGACCGCACCTCCACCAAGAATCCACCCGTTATTATTGATCTGGCTCAGGTTTCCAGAGAACTCATCCACCATAAGGTCCGAGAACTCGTACAGAATCCCCTCATGTACGAGGAAATACTTGGTTGAAAATTTTGTTGGGTTGTAACTGCCGATGATCTGTCTTTGATTGTTGATGCCATGTGCCCGTGCATGCTTTGCCCTTGGCGTCTTGATTTCTGCGGGGTTTTCTGGAGTGGTCCACAAAACGGCTCGGTCGGAGCATCCCGACACCCTTCACTCGTTGATGGGCTTGGCCCATGTTTGTCTAGTCCAAGGGCAGGTCGATGAAGCTGAAAAACTGATACGGGAAGTCTTGAAGACCCGGCAACGGACGCTCGGCCCGGAACATCCCGCCACGTTGAGTTCTATGGATTCTCTTGGGAATCTGCTGAAGCGAAGAGGAAAACTTAAGACATCAGAAAAAATATATCGCGATATACTCGCGACGGAACAATACGTTCTGGGGTTGGATCATCCTGAAACAATGGATTCCATGCATGGGTTGGGATCCGTTCTTCTTGATAAAGGCGGTTTGAAGGAGGCTGAAACAATTCTCCGCGATGCCCTTGACGCGCGGCAAAGAATACTTGGAACGGAGCATCCCGACACCTTGCATTCCATGAATAATCTGGGCGTCGTGCTTTTAAGAAGAGGCTCAAAGCAGGAGGCGGAGAAGGTGTTTCGCGACCTCCTGAATCTCAGGCAACGCGTTAATGGCATGGGTCATCCGGATACCTTGGTCGCTTCATACAATCTCGCGTTGGCGGTTCGGAAGCCAGGGCGTAAGCGGGAATCCGAAAAAATACTGATGGATGCGGTAAGAATCAGTCTGGACGAGCTGGCCGCGGTCGATGCCCGCGACTGGGAAGCGCGGCATGACCAAACCCTTCGTAGATTGGATTCCATTGGAATGTGGAACGCAGACGAAGAGGTTGAACAAGCCTGCCGCCAACTGCTCGAAATCCGGCGGAGGATTCTGGGGCCGGAACATCCCGACACTTTGAACAGCATGCATGGGCTAGCCTGCGCGCTTCGTGTTCTTGAAAAATACGAAGAGGCCGAGCGGGTGAGCCGCGAGGAACTCGAAATCCTTCGGCAAACCGAATGGAACGAAGGACTCGCCGTTCGCGCGATGATGGACTTGGCGATTGTGCTCAGGCACTTGGGACAACTTGAAGAAGCCGAAACGATCTGCAGGGAAGCGCTCGGAATCCAAGAGCGTATTGCCCCGCCGGATGAGCGTCACAGGATAGACACCATGCATCATTTGGCCTTCATCTTGAGTGATCAGGGCAAGCACACCGAAGCCGTTAAAATCTGTC
>DAOVNC010000041.1 GCA_030630445.1 Kiritimatiellales bacterium
AATATAAATGGCCGGAGTAGGCCCCTGCATTGGGAAGGGGTGTTTTACGGGTTTGCTCCGCAGGCGGAATTTGCCGGAAATGGCGGTTGACGCTAAGATGCGGAGTGCTATACTGCGCCTCGTTTTTTTACCCCTTGAAGGAGGGATTTTCTATGAATATGGAATATATGGACAAAGCTCAGGAAAAGATTGAAAACACCCCGATGTTGGTCAATTTGATCTCATACCGCACCCGCCAGCTCAATGCCGGTGCGCGTCCGATGGTTAAAAAGGACCACCCCGAGCAGGACAACCACGATATCGTGCTGAAGGAAATATGCGAGGGATTGCTAACCGTCGAAATGGCCTTCTCCCAGGAAGAGACCGCGATTCCCGGACTCGATTTCGATACTTCGATCATTCTGTAGCACTGCACGGGGCTTTCCCGTATCCAACGCCGTTTTGCCGAACCCATAACCCCTCGAGGTTTTGGGTTTTTGTATTTCACCTTCCCTGTGCCTGTGGCAAAATCCGTCAACTTCGATGGAGAGCAGGCATGACGATCAAGGATATTCTCAATAGGGCCGCGGACGAAAGTCCGGAGCGGGTGGCGCTCAAATACAAACGGGGCGGGACATGGCAAACCATAACCTTTTCCGGGTTGCGGGAGCGAACATGGCGCGTTTCGGAAATGCTCTCCCGCCTAGGTGTGAAATCGGGCGATCGCGTGGCGATCTTTCGCGAAAACTCGCCGGAATGGTACGAGCTCTACTATGGCATCGTGGGTATCGGCGCGATTGCCGTTCCGGTGGATGTGAAGCTCCGCGAGATTGAAGTGGCGCATATCTTCCACGATTGCGGCGTTTCGGTGGTGTTCTCTTCGGCGAAGAACGTGGATGTGTTCACCGGTCTGGATGGCCAGTTGCACGAGTTGCGTAGCGTGGTGGTGCTTGATTCCAGCGACGGCAACCTTCCGGATGGCCAGTGGAGCTACGACCGGTTGTTCGAGGAGGTCTCCGAAACCTCCCTGTCGGAAGCCCGGGCATTCGATCAACTCGCTCCGGCAGCCGACTCGCCGGCATCGTTTATCTACACTTCCGGAACGACGGGGCGGCAGAAAGGGGCGGTGCTCACCCACCGCAATTTCATGTCGAATGTGGAGGGAGTCGCCAAGGCCATCGACATCCACAAGACCGACAATTTCATGCTGGTATTGCCATTGCACCACTCGTTTGCCTTCACGACGATGCTGTTGCTTCCCATCTATTCTCAGTGCCAGGTGAGTTTGGTCGAGAGCCTGAAAACCATCCAGGCCAACATGGCCGATTGTTCGCCGACGGTGTTACTGGCCGTGCCGTTGCTGATCGAGAAAATGCTCGCCCGCATCCTTGCGGGGATCAATGCAAAGCGGGTGGCAAAGCTGATGTATCGCTACGGTCTCGCCAAGGTGGTGGGCAGGAAAGTCCACCAAGGATTGGGCGGGGCACTCCGGTTGATCGTGTCCGGCAGCGCGCCGATCAGCCCAGCAACGCTCCATGCATGGAACAAGCTGGGCTTCGATATTGCCGAGGGCTATGGCATCACCGAAACCGCACCCGTACTGACGTTCAACCCACCTGGAGCGCCAAGGGTTGGAACCGTCGGGCTTCCCATCTCCGGCGTCGAAATCAGGATCGACGACCCCAACTCCGAAGGGGTGGGGGAGATCGTTGCGCATGGTGAAAATGTGATGCAGGGCTACTACAACAATCCCGAAGAGACCGAAAAGGTGCTGAAGGATGGATGGTACCACACCGGCGACCTCGGCCATTTCGATGAAAAGGGATACCTCGTCATCAGCGGCCGCAAGAAGAGCCTGATCGTCAACCGCGAAGGCAAGAACATCTACCCCGAAGAAATCGAGCGGACGGTGCTGAAGAGCGAATATGTACTCGAATGCCTCGCCCTGGGCTATCGCGAACCAAACGAAGACACCGGCGAGCGCGTTGGCCTGCTTGTGGTGCCGAACCAGGAGGTGTTCGATTCCATGGAAGACCGAAGGGGCCAGCGGCTGACCGACCGGCAAATCGAGGAGCTGGTGCGCGGCGATATCCGCCATCAGCTTGCAGAACTTTCGGACTACAAACGGCCGCGCAAAATCCAGATCCGGTTCGAGGAGTTCGAGAAAACCACCACCCAGAAAATCAAGCGCTACCTCTACGCGATCGATACTACCGCGTAGCCTTGCCGAGTTCGCCGGCTTTGCCGAGGGCGTATTTGGCGAGGATGGGGCCGATGATCTCGAAGACGATGCAGGTGGCGGTGATGGTGGTGATGACCTTGATGCCGATCTGGCTGCCGTGCGACACGCCGTCGGTCACGGCGCCAAGCCCGGCGAATTCGGCATTGACGATGAGCGCGAGGCCGATGGCCACCCCGGCCTGCGAGAGGATGCCGAGCCCGACATATTTTTTGATCTTCTCTTCGACGTGCCCGAACATGGCGCCGAGGCGCGCGCCGCCAATGAGTCCGCCGGAGCGCCCGAGGATGTAGACCACGCCGATGAGCCCAAGGCTCGGAAGCGCGGCGATCTGGAGGTGCGCGCCGGCGAGGCAGAAGAAGAGAACGAAGATGAGCGGCATGATTTCGAGCAGCGGCGCGGTGGCTTTGTGCACGAGCGATTCGCGGCGGGTGTTGACGAGCACGAAGCCGACGACCATGTTGGTGAGGATCAGCGAGAGGTGCCACATCATGGAGAGGCCGGTGGCGAGGGTGATGACACCGAAGACGATAATAAGCATGTCGCGCGAGTTTTTGATGAAGCGCACGAGCTGGCAAAGGATAAACCCGAGCACGGTACCGACAACGATGCTGAGGATGATTTCGAGCGTGGGGGCCTTGAGCATATGGAAAAAGCCTTCGGAGACGTGGCCGGGCGTTTCGGCCATCAGCAGGCTTTTGGAGACGGCGGCGGCAAACCCGAAGATGATGATGGCGAGGCCGTCGTCGAACCCGACCACGGCGTAGAGCGCCTGGGTGAGGCTGCCTTTGGCCTTGTATTCGTGGATGATGGCGACGGTTCCGGCGGGGGCGCTGGCGGGAGCCATGGAGCCGAAAATGAGCGCCATCGGCAGGTCGCGGGTGACGGCATAGATGAGGCCGGTCACTACAAGGAAGGCGGCGAAGGATTCGGAGAAGATGATCCAGACAATGCCGTTGCCGAGCCGCTTGAGCGATTTCATGCTAAGTTCGGAGCCGATGCTGAAGGCGACGAAGCCCAGCGCTATCTGGGTGACGAACGAAAGGCTTTCACGCACGGGTTCGGTGAAGAGCTCGAGACCGAACTGCTTGAACGACGGGCCGAAGAGCGCGCCGACGAGCATGTAGCCAATGAGCGACGGCAGGGAGGTTTTCTTGATCAGCTTTCCGGCGTAGAAGCAGGCGATCAGCATGGCGCCAACGAGGGTGAATAGATGGGGTAAGGATGCGGAGGCCTCGGCGGCATGTTCCAGTGCGGGTGCTGACATTCGAAAGTTCCTAGATGTTGAGACTGCCTGCGCAGTAGAAGAGTTCCTGGACGGTGAGCAGGATGTCGTCGCGCTCGTCGAGCGAACCGGTGTGCTGCTCAATGCGCCGGATGGTTTCGTTGGTGTCTTTCTTATCGACTGTCGCGAGGATTACTTTGCAGAACTCGGTGTTTTTGTCGCTCCAGAAGCCGGCGAACAGCGGCATTTTCTGGATATAGTTGGCGGCCGGTTCGGATTCGGAAACCATGACGGTGGTCGAGTTGAAGCCGGAAAAAATCTTGAGGACGTCGTGGAATAGCTCTTCGTCCTGGATTTGGACGCGGAAGAGGGTCTTGTTGTCGTGCTGTTTCGGGTCGGCTTCGTCGCGGACGTGCCGCAGGAAGTTTTCGGCCAGTATTTCGGCGGTGGGGGCCGCAACCATTTCGGCGACATGTTCCGGGACGTTCAGCACTTGCGAAATCGCGGAGAGAATCTTGATATGCACGTTCGAACTGCTCGAGGGCGCAATGATGAATACGAACAGCTTGACGGGCTGGCCGTCCATGGCGGCGAATTCCGCCCCGCCGGGAACGGAGAGGATGCCGACGACGAAATCCTCGACGCCGTCGAGGCGGCAGTGGGGGATGGCGATGCCATCGCCGAATCCCGTGGTGCTCAACTCCTCTCGCTCGCTCAATCCCTTGAGAAGGGCGGATTCCTCCATGTTGGAGAGCACCGCCGATTTTTTGGCCAGCGCGGCAATGGCGGCCAAAACCTCGTTCCGGGATGCGCAATCGGAACTGGCGCGGACACACTCATGGCGTAGAACATTGATTAGATTCATCTCTTCCCCTCCTCGTTTCGCTTCAGGGAGCGTTTCATGTACTTCCAATAGGGGTTTTCTGCAAGTATGGACTCAATAAACTTTGCCGCGGATTCCGCACGCGGGAACTTTTAACGTATTGCGGCATTGACGAGCCTGATTCGCGGGAAGTAGTTTATCGCCGATGAAGAGGAGCGTCCAGATACTTCTGATGATGGTGTTCTTGGTTCCGTTGCCTAGCCAGGCAAAGGAAGAGACCATGGTGGAACGCAGGCAGCGCATTATGCGCAAGTATCTGCGCGAACGTTCGAATATTTCGCAGAGCGAGATCGAGGTTCCGTTCGCTAGGCCCGAGGATGACGATCTGGCCAAGTCCGAGCAATTCAAGGAGTCGCAGGTCAGTCTCCAGCGCAACGAAGGCGGAACCCCGATGCCGCCACCACCACCGCCGCCGCGGCGCCCGCGCCCAACCGCGGGGAATCGAAACTGGTTGCTGGCCGTCGATCCGATGCAGGACGACGCTGATTCCGAGAAGACCCCCAAGACGCAGAAGGATTGGTCGATCTGGGGGATGGATAGCGAGCAATCGCCCTATGGCGGAACACAATACGACAGCTTGTATGGCCGCAAGGTTCAAGAGGATCCTTTCGCAAACTCAAGCAGGTATGGATCTCGCCAAGAAGGGTCTTCCAACTCGCGCGGGTACACGCCATTTTCTTCCGGGAGGGAGTCATCGGGATTCCAGCGGCAGGAATCGATTCCGGGGGGAGGTTATTCCAGCATATTCGGCCGCAAGCAGGATGAGCCCTCTGGTTCCGGTCTGGGCACTTTGGATCTTTCGCGTGATCGAATCTATAATCCAGCCTTCAACCAAGGGCGTCTGAAAAGCCCGTTTCAACGCGAGTCAACGCCGTCCGCTGATCGTTCGTTTGGTTTTGGATCCAAGAGGCAGGGCTATATACCCTATAAGAGTCCCTACGAGACCCAACGAAAACAACAGCAGCAACAGTGGAGTGGACAAAACCAGCAGGGGCCGGAGTATAAGAAGGTGGATCCCTATCAAGAGTGGAAAAAACGGAATCCGGTTCGCTACGATCCAACCGGAGACGATGCCTTCATCAATGAGGTCATGCCGAAGAGCAGGCGTTAGGGCATCGACATATCAACCGTTCAATGCCTTGGCATTGTCGGGGGGAAGACCCTCTACTCCTGGATTTCCTTGTACGTCTGCACTTTCCCGTCAACCAGCTTCACGACGTACCTGTATTCCTTGAAGCTCTTCTTGATCTCTTGATCCCGGAGGCTGAGGTTCGCCGCATCGGAGGGCTGGACATCGGCACTCGCCGGTGTCGGGTTGTAGTCCTCGCTGTAGGCATAATGCAGGAGCTCTGCCCCTTCCTTCATTTCAACGGAATCCGGTTCGCCCAGAATCTTGACCACTTGAGCCTTGTCCATGCCTTCCTGGACTTCGCTCAGCTTCCAAGGGCGGAAGGTGGTTGCGCATCCGGCCAGCAGAGCGAGCAAGGTAACAAATGAGATATGTTTTATGGTTTTCATAGGATCAACCATAATTCCCGCTGTGGAAATTGCAAACCTTTAAGCAGGTTCAGTTCTTTCGGATGATGCTTCATCCACAGGGTCGTCAGCGGCTTCAGGTTCTTCGGCCTCCGGAGCCTTCTCTTCTGTTTTCCCTTCGGGGGGCAGAGTTCCCGTTTTCATAATGGAATCGACGTCGTCGAAGTCCAGCACTTCGCGCTCGATCAACAGCTCGGACAGGGTAACTAGCTTCTCCTTGTTGTCCGTCAGAATCTTCATGCAGGCATCGTAGGCTTCCGTGATGATGCGCTGTACTTCCTGGTCGATCTTCCGTGCGGTCTCTTCGCTATGTTCGTGCGAGCCATTGATGCCCTGGCCAAGGAATACCGGCTTGCTATGGCTCCCTAGGTTTTGCGGGCCAATCGTTTGGCTCATGCCGTATTCGCACACCATCGCCCGGGCAATGAGGGTTGCCCGCTCAATATCGTTGTGTGCGCCGGTCGTTACGTCGTTGAAGATCAGCTCTTCCGCCGCTCGTCCGCCCATCAGCGACAAAAGATCGGCCTCCAGCCGTTTTTTCGACTGCGTGTAGCGATCCTTTTCCGGGAGCGACATCGTGGCGCCGAGTGCGCGTCCACGCGGGATGATGGTCACTTTGTGGATCGGTTCGCATTCCGGCGTGTAGTACATTGCGATGGTGTGCCCGGCTTCGTGGTATGCGGTAAGTTTCTTTTCTTCCGGATCAAGCACGTGGCTGCGCCGTTCGCGCCCCCACATCACCTTGTCGCGCGCTTCTTCCATATCTTCCTGCTCCACGAACTCCGCCCCGCGGCGTGCCGCCAGCAGGGCCGCTTCGTTCACCAGGTTGGCCAGATCCGCGCCGGAAAAGCCCGGTGTTCCGCGTGCGCTTTTCTTTAATTCAACCTTGTCCGACAGGCGGACGTTGCGGGAGTGGATCTTCAGGATTTGCTCGCGCCCTTCCAGTGTCGGCAGGTCGACCACCACTTGGCGGTCGAAGCGACCGGGCCGCAGCAGGGCGGGATCGAGCACATCGGGGCGGTTGGTTGCCGCAATGATGATAATGCCCTCCTGCGAGTCAAAGCCATCCATTTCGACCAGCAGGGCATTCAGCGTCTGTTCGCGTTCGTCGTGTCCGCCGCCAATGCCGCTGAAGCGGCTGCGGCCAACAGCGTCGATTTCGTCGATGAAAATGATGCACGGGGCGTTTTTCTTGCCCTGCTCAAACATGTCGCGCACGCGCGAAGCACCGATGCCGACAAACATTTCGACAAAGTCCGATCCGCTGATCGTGAAGAACGGCACGTCGGCCTCGCCCGCCACCGCTTTGGCGAGTAGCGTTTTCCCCGTTCCCGGTGCCCCGGATAGCAGGACCCCCTTGGGCATCTTTCCGCCGAGCTTCTGGAACTTCTTCGGATCCTTCAGGAACTCAACGACTTCCTGTAGCTCCTCCTTGGCCTCGTCAACCCCCGCGACCTCCTTGAAGGTGATCTTGTTCTTGTCCTGCGTCAGCATTTTCGCCCGGCTCTTGCCAAAGCTCATGGCGCCGCGCCCGGCGTTCTTCATCTGGCGGATAAAGACAAAATAGATGATGCCGAAGATGAGGATGAAGGGCACGATATTGGCCAGAATGGAGATCAGCATGGTTTTGGGCCGCTTCACATTCACCTGAACCCCGTTGCTCTCCAGCATTTCCATTAGCTTCTCGGTCAGGATGATCTCGGTACGGAACTTGGTCATGCCCGCTTCGTTCAAATCTTTCGATTCGCCGGTCACAAAGTGGTTGCCTGCACCGTCGTTGGCAATGTCCACCTTGGCAATCCGGCCTCCCTTGACCATATTCACAAAATCGGTGTATTCAACCTCGCCGACCTTCTTTGACGAGTTGGAAAACAGGTGTAGAACCGTCAGGAAAATCGCCATCATCAGGAACGATATGGCCAGCCCGCGCATCGGCATCGGGGGTGGCCCCTTTTTTGCGGGCTTGTCGGATTTGGGGTCTTTGGGGGGGGTGTTATCTGCCATAATTAAATCTCTCTTTGAAAAAACAGGCCCATCATTACCATCGCAGGGAGGCGATTGCAACGCTTACAATACAAACTTGGAGTCATTGGGCGTCGTTTCGTTCAATGCGGACTCAACAGTCCACCCGCTCGAAGCGGGCGACGCTCTCGACGTGGTTGGTTTGGGGGAACATGTCGACGGGCTGGCAGGATACGAGCTGGTATTGGCCTTCTTCGCAGAGCATCTTCCCGTCGCGGGCGAGCGAGGCGGGGTTGCAGCTGACGTAGACGATGGCGGCCGGCGCAATTTTCAGCAGCATCTTGACGGCCTTGGGGTTCATGCCGGCGCGGGGGGGGTCGGTGATGACGACGTCGGGATGGCCAAAGTCGCGCATGTCCTGCTCGATATGCTTGATGTCCTTGAGGTCGAGCTGGATGAATTCGCAGTTTTCGACATTGTGGCGCTTGGCGTTCTCGCGGGCGTCGTTGACGGAGCTTTCGACGAGTTCGACGCCGAGCACTTTTTTGCAATGCCCGGAGGCAAACAGCGAAATGGAGCCGGTGCCGCAGAAGAGGTCGTAGACCACGTCGGTGGGCTTGAGCCGGGCGGTTTCGAGGATCTTGAAATAGAGAGTTTCGGCCTGGGCGGTGTTGGTCTGGAAGAAGGAGTTGGCGGAGATGCGGTAGGTGTAGCTTCCAAGCCGGTCGGTGATGTGGCCGGGGCCGTGGATCACGAATTCCTTCTCGCCGAAGGCGACGGTGTTCTTGGCGGAAGTGGTGTTGTTGACGAAGGTGGTCAGGCTCTCGCCGAGCGCGATCTTGAGGTCTTCGCACAGCTCCTGCATTAGCTCGGGATGGTGCGTGGAGGTGACGAGGTTGACCATGAATTCACCGGTATTGCCGCCGTGGCGGACGACGAGGTTGCGCAGCTCGCCGGTGTGCGAGCGGGTGGAGTAGATGGGGAGTTCTTCCTTGTGGCGCAGGCAAAAAGCGCGGGTGGTGTTGAGCGCAATGTTCATCTCCTCGGTGGAGAGGTCGCAGTGGTCGAGGTCGATGGCCTTGGCGTAGCAGCCGGGCGCGTGGAAGCCGAGGGCAAAGTCGAGCGGCTTGTCGTGTTGACTGGGTTCGAGGCCGATTTCATCGGTGGTGAGGTAGCGCAGGTCGGTGAAGGAAAAGTCCATCTTGTTGCGGTAGCCAAACAGTTCAGGGGCGGGGAGGCACGGTTCGCACTCAATGCCGGCGAAGCCGCCGATATGTTCGAGGGCGTCCTGCACCTGCTTGCGCTTGAGGCGCAGCTGCTCCGGATAGTCCATGTGCTGCCACTTGCAGCCACCGCACAGGCCGAAGTAGGGGCAGACGGGGTCGATGCGGTGGGGCGATGGCTTGACCAGCTCGCGGAAGCGCGAGACGAGATACTTCTTCTTGATCTTGAAGATTTCCGCCATCACGGTATCGCCGACCGCGGTGGTTCCCTGCACGAAGATGCCCATGCCGTCGTCGAGCCGCCCGAAGCATTGGTTCTTGTCGCCCAGATCGAGAATCTCGACCTCCACCATCTGTTTCTTTTTATACATAGGGCGCGCAGGGTAGGGCAGCAGGGCGGAGGATGCAAAGCGATTTAGGGCAAAATGATATCGGTTGTGCCGTGTGCAACGGGGGAAACCACAGCACACGCGGGAATGTAGGCCCGATGCCCTCATCGGGCGGGCGGTGGAATGGCCGGTGGTGCGGCGATAAAATAATTGGAACAGGATGATTGAATCCCACCGGCTTCGTTGTATTCTTGCCTTTTTAACGAAAGGAACTTTTTATGGAAACAATCAAAGCCATTATGACGCGCCGGAGCATTCGTACCTGGACGGACGAACCCGTGA
Organism: Kiritimatiellales bacterium; assembly: GCA_030630445.1. Classification (GTDB taxonomy): domain Bacteria; phylum Verrucomicrobiota; class Kiritimatiellia; order Kiritimatiellales; family Pontiellaceae; genus Pontiella. Next base: position 9,719 of record DAOVNC010000041.1, read on the forward strand.
CGGAGCAGGAACGCAAGACCCTTATGGAAGCGGCGATGAATGCACCGTCGGCCGCCGATGCTCGCCCGTGGCATTTCGTGACAATGGACGATCCCGAAACGATCAAGCAATTCACCGATCTGGGCGGAACGGAGATGCTGGCCGAGTCGACTTTCATGGTGATGGTTTGTGGCGACGAGTCTAAAGAGATCTACCCCGGTTTCTGGCCACAGGATTGCTCCTGCGCCGCGCAAAACATGCAGCTGGCCGCGCACGACATCGGAATTGGCTGCGTGTGGATCGCGATCTACCCGCTCGACGAGCGCGTACAGATCTGCCGCAAGATTCTCGGCATCCCCGAAGCCATCACCCCGTTCGCACTGCTGGCGATGGGCGTACCGAACGAGGTGCTTTCCCCTGAATACCGCTACGAAGAAGAGCGGGTGCATTCAAACAAATGGTAAACGGCCAGTTGATGGGTTGTTGAGTGGTGGTTGCCAAGCCTCGCCGGACGTAATGTTTTCGTTCGCAACCATCAACCCGCAACGAGCAACCCGCTTCGGAGAAGCCGAAGCATTTGTATTTGATTTTTGAACGGAACCGAGGATAATTCGTCTCATTTAGAAATCAAAAAGGAGCAATAAAATGGCAGAAGGTGTAATTGATCTGGATGTAGCTACGTATGAAGAGACGGTAAAGAGCGGCGTTGTACTCGTCGATTTCTGGGCACCTTGGTGCGGGCCGTGCAAGATGCAAACGCCGATCCTTGAAAAGGTGGCGGCCGAGGTTGGCGGCAAGGCGGTAATCGCAAAAGTGAACGTGGATGAAGCGCCCGATCTGGCCGCCAAATACGGCATTCGTTCGATCCCCACGTTGATCCTGCTCAAGGATGGCGAAAACAAGCAGCAGTTTGTTGGGCTCCAGCAGCAGGCCGCACTGGTCTCCGCCATCGAAGCGGAGCAGTAGGACTAGGTGTTTCGTCTTGAGAAAAGGGTGCCGATTCGGCACCCTTTTTTGGTCTACCTGTTTCAGGGAGGCTGTCCGGTACGGCGCATGGATTTCGTCGGTTGAAAGTAGCGAAAGGAAGGGAATTGGATCATGAAAAGAAATCTGTTTTTTGCCGCTGGCGCGGTACTGGTTGGGTTTGTGGTTTCGCAAATGGCTTCGGCCAAGCCGAATATTATCTACATTAATGCCGATGACTACGGGATCATGGACATCGGCTATAATTCGGACCGCTACCGGACGCCGAACCTCGACCGGTTGGCGAAGGAAGGGATGGTCTTTACCGAGGCGTATGCTTCGGCGGCCAACTGCGCACCAAGCCGTGCGTGTGTGTTGAGCGGGCAGTATGGCCCGCGCCACGGCGTCTATACAGTGAATAATTCCGACCGCGGAAAGCCGCAGCACCGCAAGCTGGTGCCCATCAAGAATACGCTGCACCTCGATGATGAAATGCTGACGATCCCCGAGGCGTTGAAGGTGGCCGGCTACACCACGATCCACCTGGGCAAGTGGCACCTTGGCGAAGATCCCTGCACGCAGGGGTTCGATGTGAACATTGGCGGCGGAACCTCTGGCTCTCCGTACGGCGGATACTTTGCCCCGTTCAAAGGACCGATGGCTAAATATAACGAGCCGTATGGAAAGGGTACGCACAGTACCGATATTTTTGCGGCGGAAGCCATTCGCTTCATGCGTGAAAACAAAGAAAAACCCTTTTTCATACACATGGCCTACTATGCGGTTCATAGCCCGATCCAAAAGGTGCCCGGCATGGTGGAGAAATACGAGGACGTCGAAAACCTCAATGCGGCCTATGCCTCGATGGTTGAAAAGATGGATGAAAGCATCGGGAAGATTATTGCCGAACTCGATGCGCTGGGCCTGCGGGACAATACGCTGGTGCTGTTTACCTCCGACAACGGCGGCATTTGCAAAACATCCAGCCAAGCTCCGTATCGCGCGGGGAAAGGTTCCTATTTCGAGGGGGGCATCCGCGAACCCATGGTCGTGCGCTGGCCCGCGAAGGTGAAGGCCGGAACCACCTGCGATGTGCCCGTGATCGGCATCGACTTTTTCCCGACTTTCCTCGAAGCCGCCGGGCTGCCTGTGCCGCAGGGCAAGGTGCTCGACGGCGAAAGCCTGATGCCGTTGCTCGCGCAGAAAGGATCACTGCCCGACCGGGCGCTTTATTGGCATTTCCCCATCTATCTCCAGAAATATGCCGGTGTCGAGGACGAGGCGCACGACTCGCTCTTCCGCACGCGCCCGGGTTCGGTCGTGCATCTCGGAAAATGGAAGCTGCACGAATATTTCGAGGACGGGCGGCTGGAACTCTACAATCTGGAGTCCGATATCGGGGAGCGTGAAAACCTCGCCAAAAAAATGCCGGAGAAGGCCAAAGAACTGCACGCCATGCTGAAGGTCTGGCGCAAAGAGATAGACGCTCCGGTTCCTGCCCAGTTGAACCCGAAATATGACGAAGCCGCCGACCTGGCCGCACGTAGGACAAAACCACGAGCTAAATGAAAAACAAAATCAAATTCCTAATAGGTTTAGCCATAGGGTTTTCGTGCGGGGTTGAAGCAGGGCGCGAGACAACATCCTTTAACGAAGGCTGGCGCTTTGCACGATTTGGCGCCATGCCGGACGGGACGCAGCTGGGCGAGCCCAAGGGACTGGAAAAGGTTGCCGCAGACGATGCCGACTGGCGCTTGCTGAACCTTCCGCATGATTGGGGGATCGAAGGCCCCTTTCGCGATGATCTGCCAAACGGAACCGGAAAGCTTCCTTGGGCGGGCATCGGCTGGTACCGCAAAACGTTCCAGTCATTGGAAGCCGACCAGGGGAAGCGCGTCTTTGTTGAATTCGACGGCGCAATGAGCAACAGCAAGGTTTGGCTCAACGGCGAATATGTCGGCGAATGGCCCTATGGCTATGCCTCGTTCCAGCTCGAGCTAACCAAGCATTTGAAGGTCGGGCAGGAAAATGTGATTGCGGTGCGGCTGGACAATAAGGCCGATTCATCGCGCTGGTATCCGGGCGGCGGCATCTACCGCAATGTTCGGCTCGTCAAAACCGCACCGCTGCATGTGGCCCACTGGGGAACGTTTGTGACGACACCGCAGGTTTCCAAAAGCAAAGCCACCGTGCAGATTGCAACCACCGTGCGAAACCAGTCGGACAAAAAAACAGGGATGGATGTGCGCCACGAAATCTTCAACGCCCAGGAGGTCAAAGTCGCAGGAACCACGCTAAAAAACGCACCGCTTGAATCCGCATGCACCCTGACCGTCAAAAAGCCTAAACTCTGGGATCTGGAGTCGCCCGTGCTTTATCGCGTAGAAACCGCAATCCTTGTCGATGGAACCGTGGTGGATGAATACGAAACCGTTTTCGGCATCCGCACCATCAAATACATCGCCGATCAAGGGTTTCTGCTCAATGGAAAAGTGGTGAAGCTGAAAGGCGTCTGCCAGCACCATGACCTCGGGCCGCTGGGTTCGGCCGTGCATCTCCGCGCGGTGGAGCGGCAGATTGAGATCCTCCAAAAAATGGGCTGCAACGCGATCCGCACCTCGCACAACCCCCCGGCTCCCGAACTGCTGGATGCGTGCGACCGGATGGGCATGCTGGTGCAGGTCGAAGCGTTCGACTGCTGGGAAAAAGGAAAGCGCCCCAACGATTATCACCTCCATTTTCCCGAATGGCATGAAAAGGATCTTCGCGCCATGATCCATCGCGACCGCAACCATCCCTCGGTGATCATGTGGAGTACCGGCAACGAAGTCCGTGAGCAGGCCACCCCGGAGGGTCACAAGGTTTCCACGCATCTGACCGAAATCATTCACTCCGAAGACCGCACCCGTCCCGTCACCGCCGGTGCAAGCTATCCAAAAGCGGGAACCAACGGCTTTCAGAAAACGGTCGATGTTTTTGGCTACAACTACAAGCCGCACCTCTACGGGAAGGTTCGCGAAGTGAATCCCGACCTGCCGATCTACGGAAGCGAAACCGCTTCCTGCATTAGCTCGCGCGGCGAATATTTCTTCCCGGTAATGGACAATAAAAACAAGGGGGTTGGCGGACGGTTCCATGTCAGCAGCTACGATCTCTACGCTCCGGGATGGGCAAGCAAGCCCGACGTCGAATTTGAAGGGCAGGATCGCCATCCGTTTGTGGGCGGCGAGTTTGTCTGGACGGGCTTCGACTATATCGGCGAGCCGACGCCCTTTAACAAGGATAAGACCAACCTGCTCAACTTTACCGATCCCGCAGAGAAAAAGAAAATGGAGGAGGAGCTCAAAAAGATGAAAGGCGGTATCCCGCCGCGCAGCTCCTACTTTGGCATCATCGACCTCTGCGGCTTCCCGAAGGATCGTTTTTATCTCTATCAATCCCGCTGGCGCCCCGAGTTGCCCATGGCGCACATCCTTCCCCATTGGAACTGGCCGGAGCGCATCGGTGAAATCACGCCGGTACATGTCTATACCTCCGGCGACGAAGCCGAACTCTTTCTGAACGGGAAATCGCTGGGACGCAAAAAGAAGGGGGAGTATGAATACCGCCTGCGCTGGGACGAGGTCGAATACCAGCCCGGCACCCTCAAGGTGGTCGCCTACAAAAAGGGAAGGAAGTGGGCCGAAGCGACGATGAAAACCACCGGCGCGGCAAAAAAGATCGGGCTTTCCGCCGACCGCTCCGAGATCCAAGCCGATGGCGCCGACCTTTCATTTGTAACCGTGCAAATT
>DAOVNC010000301.1 GCA_030630445.1 Kiritimatiellales bacterium
CGTGCAGACGGATTTGCGGGTGTCGGAAATGTCGCGCGATCAAATTGTCCAATGCCTTGAAGCGGTGAGGCGTGGTGTTCCGATGGGCGAGGGGCATGGCCACAGGCAGCCGCAGGAATGGAAGCGGTTCGCCGAACTGCCGCACTGGCTCGATGCGCACGCACGCGAGTTGGCGTTCAGGAACCTCGGGTCGCTCGGCGGCGGAAACCATTTTATTGAAATCCAGGCGGGCGACGATGGTTGCATCTGGCTGATGCTCCATTCCGGCTCGCGCAACCTCGGCTACCGCATTGCCGAGCACCACCATAAAAAGGCGATGGAGCAGTGCGCCGGTTTTGCGGTTTCCGATCTGGCTTGGTTGGAGGTCGAAAGCGAAGCGGGACAGGATTATATCCGCGAAATGAACCTTGCACTGGACTATGCCCTCGAAAACCGCGCCCGGATGATGGCGGTTTTCAAGGCGGCTCTCCGCCACACCTGCGCAGGTGTGAATTTTTTGAAGGAGATCAACATCCACCACAACTATGCCGCCTTGGAGGAGCATTTTGGGGAAAAGGTCTGGGTACACCGCAAGGGGGCGACTTCGGCGCAGCAGGGCGAAATGGGAATTATTCCCGGCAGCATGGGTACGCCGTCCTACATCGTGTGCGGCAAGGGGGCTACCGAGTCGTTTGCATCGTGTTCGCACGGGGCGGGGCGCACGATGGGGCGCATGGCGGCATCGCGATCGTTCTCGAAAGAGGCGTGCGACAAGGCCATGGAGGGTGTCGTCTTTTCCGGATGGCATCCCGTGCGCGGGCGCGGCAAGAAAGGACGGGGCATGCTGGATCTCAGCGAAGCACCGCAGGCCTACAAGGATATCGACGAGGTGATCGCGGCCGAGCTCGATCTGATCGATCCGGTGGTGAAGCTGCGGCCGCTGGGGGTGCTGAAGGGGTGATCCCGTTTTGGCAGTTGTCCACCATGCTTTGGTCCATGTGTTGGTTCCGTGCCGAAAGGAGGATTGTCCGGATATTTTTTGTGTTCATTCCGCCGTACCATGTCTAAACTGCGCCCCATGATTTCTACAGGACTTGGAAAATGATCGGTATTATAGACTATGGAATGGGGAACCTCGGCAGCGTCTCGAACGCCTGCCGGTTTTTGGAACTCGACGCAAAAATCATTACCCGCAAAGAGGAGATGGATTCCTGCCGTGCGGTGGTGCTGCCCGGCGTCGGCGCCTTTGGCGATTGCATGGGGCATTTGGTCGAGCACGACTTTGTCCAGGCCATAGAAGGGTGGATCCAGTCCGGCAAGCCGCTGATGGGGATATGCCTCGGCTTGCAGGCGTTGTTCCAACGTTCGGAAGAATCGCCCGGTGTTCCCGGCCTTGGGATTTTCGAGGGAACGGTGAAGCGCTTCGACCTGCCCAAGGAGCTAAAGGTGCCGCAGATCGGATGGAACCGGATCAACGAGGTGCAGCCGGACTGCCCGATGTTCGATGGAATCGAGAACGGTTCGTTTTTCTATCTCGTGCATTCCTACTATGTCTGCCCGTCCGACGAATCCATCGTGGCAGGCAAGACGGAGTATGGCATCGACTACTGTTCCTGCGTCTGGAAAGACAATGTGTTCGCCACCCAGTTCCACCCCGAAAAATCGCAGGCGGTGGGCTTGCGCATGCTGAAGAATTTCTGGAATTGGGCCGAGGCGGGTTAGGCCTTCGGGCGGTTGCCGCCGCAGAAGATACGCAAATAGAGACTATTTTCTTCGTGAGCCGTGTCTGCTAAACGGTTATGTTCCCGGGCAGCCAGATTGAATACCATGAGCTTGAAGAGTAAAATCCTGTTGATCCTTATCGGCGCTTCGATCTTGGCGGCTGTTGCGACCGGCGGGATGCTTATTTCCCTGATCCAGCTCCATGGCCAACTCTCGTTCGAAAGCCATAGTAGCTCAACCTTCACCATACTCGCGGTCGCCGTGTATCTGCTCGCCGGGCTATTCATCCTCGGATTGCTCTCTATGTTGTTGAACAAGATGGTGATCATTCCGGCCGTAGAACGGGAGATGCTCGAGAATGAACGGGAAATGCTCACCGAGCAACTGCACCACTCCCAGAAAATGGAAGCCGTCGGGCGTTTGGCGGGAAGCATTGCGCACGATTTCAACAACCTGCTCACCATCATCGATGGCTATTCCAGTCTGATCATTGCCAATCCGGAGTCGGGCGAAACCGAGCAGAATGCCCGGGAGGTGGTCGAGGCCGCGCGCAAGGCTTCCTTTATTACCCGCAAACTGCTCAGTTTTAGCCACAAGGAGCTGACGGAGCCGGTGGTCCTAGACCTCAACACAACCTTGGCGGATACCGACAAGATGCTCTCGCGCTTGATCGGGGAAAAAGTCCAGCTCATCACCCGGTTCTCCGCCGAGCCCATCTTCGTTAAAGCCGATCCCGTGCAGTTGGGGCAGGTTCTGATGAATCTTGCCGTAAATGCCCGCGATGCCATGCCCAATGGCGGACGCATTACCATCAAGACCGATTGCCAGAACGTGGATGATGGAGAGCGCCACAAACCTGATGATTTCCCTGCCGGGATCTATGCCAGGATTTCCGTTCGGGATACGGGGCAGGGGATCGATCCCAAGAAGGTCAGCCAGATCTTCGAACCCTTCTTCACCACGAAAGCGTCCGGGAAGGGCACCGGGCTGGGCTTGTCGATCGTAAATACCATCATCAAGCAGTCCGGCGGATTCATTGATGTGATCAGCAAGCTCGGCGGCGGCACCACCTTTATGATCTATCTTCCTCTGGCTGAGCAGGAGGAGGAATCGCCTGCCGAGGAAATTGCTGCTGAAGTATCCGCGCCACCGGAGCCGATTGCTCCGTCGGAAACCAAAGCAGGCATGGAGCAGGCCGGGAAAATCATTTTGCTGGTGGAAGACGACCCCATGATTCGCGGACTCGTTTCCCACACGCTGGATGCGCAGGACTATAAAGTGCTGGTGGCCGACGATGGCTGGGAGGCCGTGCAGCTTGCCCGCAAGTTTGACGGGCAGATCGACCTGCTTTTCACCGATGTTGTGATGCCCGGTCTTGGCGGTGCCGAGCTGTCGGTGGCGGTGCGGGAACTCCACCCGGAAATAAAGCTACTCTTCATGTCCGGATATTCCCGCTCCCAAGTCACCGAGGAAGGTGTTCCTCCCGAAGCCGCCCTCCTCGAAAAGCCCTTTACGCCCGACAAGGTTGTTTCGATCATACGCGATTTGCTCGCAACGTCAGAATAACACGGTTTCGGCGGCTCTCGACGGAATCCAGCAGGTTTGGCCGTCGGCCAGCCGGATGTGCCACCAATTCCCCCGGTTTTCCAGTCGTTCGAACTCGGTGCCGGCATGGAGCGGGTCGAGGAAGGCGGGGGCGTACATTTCTCCATCGCCCTTGCGCGCCAGCACCTCGTCCGCCAAAACCACGCCCGGTTCGGTTCGGTTTGCATGAAGGGCTTCAGCCAACAGCGAGGCCATTAATGCCACCGAGACGACGCCCGCAACAATAACCGTGATGCGCCCCTCCTTTCTCTGCGCCTTTCCCGTCCAGGCCCATGCCGCCCATAGAACCAACCAGCAGGCCGCGAACAGCCACCAGCGGAACATCGGGGAAGTATTGATGTGCCAGCCCAGCAGCGTGATGGCGACAGGGTGGGGCTCCTTCGGCGGAATCAGGTCGCTGCGCTGTTCCCGCGCGGCTTGGAGGTTATGCCGAACGTCGGTGTTGCCGGGCAGATACTGCTCCGCCCGCCGGTAGTTCAAAACCGCCCGGCCAACATCGCCCGCCAGAAACCAGGTATTGCCCAGCGTGTAGAAAAGATGCCCGTTGCGGATGCCCTCTTCCTCCACCAAAAAGGCATATTCCCGCGCGGCCTCCGCATACATCGCCGTATTCGTCGACGCATGGAACATCCCGTGCGCCTTTTCCAGCGTTTGGACTTTGTAGTCTGCGGCAAAGGCTGGAACTGCGGCCATGAGCAGGAGCTTAAAACCTAAAACGCGAAGCTTAATACACCGGCTCATTTTAAACTCCTTTCGACGGCCTTCACGATGCGGGTGGCATCGTGGATAATCTTTTTCGCCTGGGCGGTTTCGTTGAAATCCGTCGTAAAACGGTAGGCTTCGCACCGTGCAAACAGCTCCTTGAGTTCTTCCAGTGTCCGGGTATCCGCTCCCTTCCCAACCAGCGATTTTTCCGCATCGCGAAAGGTAAGCGCGCCGGGAACGAGGTGGAGGCGGTCGCCGAGGTAGGCGCGCAGCACGTGGTCGAGGTCGCCGTAGATCTCGACCTTCATGTGGTGGCTTCGGATAATGTGAGCCGCATTTTTACGGTAGACCTTGTAGGCGCGTGTGGCCTTGGCGGTGCGGTGGATGTGATGCTTCTTTTCGCCAAGGAGCGAGATCAACGAAAGCCCGGCCACCACCAGCGGCGGC
>DAOVNC010000071.1 GCA_030630445.1 Kiritimatiellales bacterium
ATGCACGATCGTGCATCTGGATTGCACATTCATCTATGCGGGGATTGGAAGAGGGACCGCTACAAGGGGGCGTCCACGTGGAAAACCCGCAACAGACTTGCGGGCTACGCAAAACAAAGAGCACTTGGGCATGAAGGCCGAAGTGCTCCCGGACAAGATAACGGACGATCTACTTGTTCAGCTTGCGTACGCCGAGGTTGTCGATCACCAGATCAACCTCTTTTTTCCCTTTTTCGTTCTTCTTCATGCGTTGAACACCGATCCAGACATTTGATTTGCTGGGCTTGATCACGGTTTTGAAGCGCTTGGTTTTACTGGTCTTGGTGAACGGGATGGTCGAATCAATCTTGCTTTCGCCGCCTTCGTCCACGCCGATCACAAACTCATACTCGCCGTCGTAGGCGCATTGGTAGTCGAACGACACTTCATACCTATTGCCCGGCACAAAGCGCAGGGTCTGCGAGAGGGTGCGATAGATCAGCCCTGGTGTTCCGTTGGGCCCTAGGCGTTCGGAGTGGGACTTGAGCGACCATTCGCCGCCGAGCGTGTCGTCGATGAGCTTGTCGTGCCAGCCCGCATCGGTGTAGGGGCTGTGGCGTTCGGACAGGTGCGTGCGCGGATCGTTCACGCCGCCAGCCGGGCCTTTCACAAACGGGAACCAGCCTTCGTCGATGTTCTCGAAATCCTCGAAGAAGGCGTATCCGGATTTGGTGGTGTACACGGACTCAACCACGCGCAGATCGTCGAGGCGCACCGGCGAGGTGCCGGGGCTGACCACCAGCGAAAGTGTGGCGCTGTTGCTTCCTTCCGGCACATCGAAGAGGACCCGCATGCGCTGCATGCGTGTCCGGTTCCAATGCATGTTGCACGCGGTGGCTTCCAGCGCGGAGCTGTCGGTCCAGACGTTTACGGCCTTGCCGTTTTTCGGTGTGACCACCAGCAGCGCCTTGCGGGCACCTTCTTCAACCTCAACCCAAACCGATGCACTGTAGGTGCCGGGCTTCAGACCGGATACGGCCTGCGAAACGGTCGCGGACTTGCCGCTCGCGCCCACGGTCAGCGCCGTGCGGACATGATCATCCTCGGTAACGGAGACCACGCCTTCTTCGGCCACAACCGTCCAGGCAGCGAGGCTCTTGTCGTAGAAGCCCGGATCGGTGATCGGCGAACCTTCGCCCCACTGCGCCACCTTTTGCTTCGGTGCGGTTTTGGGATAGACCACATACGGGGTCGACGCTTTTACGGAAAGGGTCACCTTTCCATCCTTCACGGGAACGTCGGCGACCAGGACGCGGCCGGTATCCTTGAGCTGGTAGAGTTTAACGGTTTCTGTCTTCCAGCTTGGCGGAAGGGCCCAGGTTGTTTCGCCGCCGGCAACATTCCAGTGGTAGAGCTTGGATTCCTTCTTCGGAGCCCAAGGCAGCAGATAGGCATCGCCTTCAAGCACGAGGCGGTCGCCCCGGAAAAACTGGCGCTTTCCGCTGGTATCCGTCACGCGGACATTGTCGGTGAAGCGGATTTCGTGGTCTTCCCATTTCATGATTTTGAAATGCTGCAAATATTTTGCCGGAAGTGCGGCTACATACAGTTTTTCGAGGAAGCGGTTGAAGTCGGTCCGCCCCTGCCAGCCCTCGAAATCGCCCAGCTCGGCATGGCCCAGCAACGGGTGCTTGAGATACATGTCTTTCTGGTGGTTGCGAATGAAGCGGATGATGTGGCTGTTGATCCCGCGGCTGGTGTCGGGGCCGTAGTTCATATCGGTCGACCAATGCGACCAGGTGGCGGCATGTTCCAACTGCGCCGGGAACTCGGTGGTTACCCCGACGCCAGCGTCGGTGAGGATGCGCGCCATCTCCTGGCTCAGCCATCCGTCGCCCCAGTAGACATCCATGTAGATGAAGTCGAGGCCGGGCACATCCTCCATCATCTGCGCAACGCGCTTTTCGAAGGCGCCGGAGGTGATGTCCCAGCGGTGGTCGATGAGGTAGGACTGGTCGATCCAGTTCCAACCGCCCGGCTGGTTGGGTCGCAGCATGTCGTCTTCAAAGGTCTTGGCTTCCGGATAGGCTTCCTGACAGTTGATGTGGACGCCGATCTCGGCATTCCAGTCGTGGGCCACTTTAATCAGGGTGTTCATATCCGTCTTTCCGCCTTGGCGGCGGCCAATGTTTCCGCCGTAGTCAGGGTGCGCGCTGTCGTGCCCTTCGGACTGGTAGCCTTTCAACAGAACAAACTGGCCGAGGCCGTCGGTGGCATAGTTGACGCGCTTAACGTTGTCCAACGCGCGCAGGAAGGGTTCGCCTGCCTGGCTGCCGAAGTTAAAGCTGATGTGCTGCGCAACCCGGCTGGGCGTGAGTTCCGCCTTGAACGGGTTGTTCATGATGTCGCGGAAGGCAATGGCGCCATCCTGCCAGTCCACCTGGTCGTCGTCGTTGCGGTCCGACGTAATGATAATCTTGGTCCAGAGCGTCTTTTCGGTCAGATCCGAATCCTTGGCGCGGAAGGTCCACTCGCCGCTAGCCAGACTGGCCGATGCAGCGTCTTTTGTGGCACTGACGCGAATCCGGATGCGGCCATTCCCCAATTTTGTATCCGTCCCTAGTTTTTTATTCTTCTTGGGATCGTCGTAGGCCGAGTTGTTTTCCATCGTGGCCGCCAGCTCGTCGGTGGAGAGAATGGCATAGGCGGCGGAATTGAGCTTCTCTTCCTTCGGGAGGTCGGTCGTGATCTGCGTGAAGGTATCCATCCGCTTCGCCTTGTCGGAATGGATCGTTGCGGCGGCCAGTGCCGCACCGGGCTGCTTGCTCGTCACGGAAAGAAGGGAATGGTTGGGAATTTCGATCGAGCCGATCCGAAAATCTTCATCGTCTTCTATGTCGCTGATCGTGAACGTCAGAACCGAGCCTTTGAGCGAAAGTTCGGCTTTCATTTCAACATCGTCGAGCTCCGGGAATTCGAACTCATAGCGTGCGCGCCGACGGTTCATGAATCTTCCCGGCCCCTTGCTCTCAACCGTTGGAGCATAGGTTTTACCGTTCAAGAGAATGTCTGAAAGAACTTCGTTCTGACCGGAAAAAACCGCGCCGGTCGCAAGGTCCTTGTAGGAAATCACCCGGGGGAAGGCCTGATCGACCACTACCTCCAAGGTGTCCGATTTAAGCACATAAACGTCCGGATCCGCTGCAAGGACTTCCCTTCCAATCGCAACCAGACACACGAGACAAAACCACTTCATTCCATTCTTCATAATCCATCTCCCTTTATATTTATAAAACCGGGCGGAACCCTACCAACTACCCCGGAAAAGTAAAAGCCGAAGTTTCCCGCGCAAAAACAAATCAACGATTAGAGCGAACTCGATTGGACAAAACGTGTAGAAAACCTTTTTCAACCAACAGGAACCTTTTTTATGAATCCATGGATACTCCTCGATCAAGTCGAAGTGCCGGGCGACGGAGGGGCAATGAAACTCTACCAGCGCGCGTTCGAATTTTCGATCTCGGTAAAGAACGAAGAACTCATGAACAGCCGCATGCACGGCTCGGAGGACGCGCTGGCCGAACTCGCCTGCAAGCGGGTGGCCGACCGCAAGAAGCCACGTGTATTAATCGGTGGATTGGGTATGGGCTTTACGCTGGGCGCGGCACTGGAGCATTTGGGAAACAACGCCCAGGTGGTCGTGGCCGAGCTGGTGCCGGCGGTCGTTAAATGGAACCGCACCCACCTAGCCGACCTGGCGGGCCGCCCGCTGGACGATCCGCGCATCATGGTGCGCGAGTCGGACGTGGGGCTGGTCATTAAGGAACAGGCTGCTGCATACGACGCCATCCTGCTCGATGTCGACAACGGACCCGACGGGCTGACGCATGCCGGCAACGACCGGCTCTACACCCACGGCGGCCTTGCCGCCGCCAAAGCCGCGCTAAAGCCGGGCGGCATCCTCGCCGTCTGGTCCGCCGAACCCGACAAGGGATTCACCAAACGCCTGCGCGGCACAGGCTTCAACGTCGAAGAATCCACCGTCCGCGCCCGCAAAACCAAAGGCCGCCGCCACACCATCTGGCTGGCGGAGAAAAAATAGCGCACCTCTTGTATTTTTCATCCATTGGAAACATGATGCGCCGCTTAATTAGGAAATCGATATGACCAAGCAATTTTTTACCGTGAAATACAAGCAGGAGGGCATGCGACTCTTCGAAGTGATCGCCGAAGAGATGGGCATCTCGAAGAAGAAGGCACAGGCCGCGCTGGATGCCAAACAGGTCCTGGTGAACGGCAGGCGCATCTGGATGAAAAACCATCTCGTGAAGGACGACGACCGAATTGAAATCCTGATAGAAGACCGCGCGCCGACGATCCCGAAGAAGATCCAGATCATCTGGCAGGACAACGACTACCTGATCGTCAACAAACCCGCCTTCCTTCTGACCAATGCATCGGACAAGAGTCTTGAGGTCGTACTCCAAAAGCAGGAGAAGAATAAGAATATCTGCGCGGTGCACCGGCTCGACAAGGAGACGTCCGGCTGCGTGATCTTTGCCAAAAGCGATGAAGCCAAAACGGCCATGATTCCGCTATTCAAGGGGCGCGACATCATGAAGATCTACCGAGCCATCACCATCGGCCAGTTTCCCAAAAGCTGGAACGAGATCCGTACCGATATCAAGGGCTTCATGTCGACCACGCTGGTGAAGACGCTCGACTCGAACCGGCACGCAAGCTATCTCGAACTGCGCATCGAAACCGGTCGCACGCACCAGATCCGCCGGCATCTGGCCGACAAGCGCTACCCGGTGCTAGGCGACAAGAAGTACGCGGGAACCGGCAACGAGCTATCGCTCGCGCAATCGCGCCAGATGCTACACGCCTACCGTCTGATCTTTCCCCATCCCAAGACCCAGGAAACCATCCGCGCCCTCGCCCCCCTGCCCCCCGACTTCAAGAGGTGCCTCTCCCAACTTAAACTGAGATAGCCCATCGCGCCATCCGGTGCTGGGTGAGCGGGATCGATGGGGATGTCCGGTCAAAGCTTGTAGTATTGCTCCCAGCCCTTGCGCGGGGGAGTTCCGGCGAGGAGCTGGTTGGCCACCTTGTTGTTGGTGATCCGCTTTTTCGCGCGATCAAACTTGAGCGATCCACCCAGCCGTTGCGCCATGCAACCAAGAGCGAGTGTCTGAGAAAGCGGCCCGGCCACAGAGAAGGGCGAACGGGTTTGCTCGTCTCCCCGACAGGCCAGCAGAAAGTTTGCGTAGTGGTTCGAGTTTTTCCCGAAATCACGGGGAAGCTCACCCGCTTCCAACAAGCTCCGCATTTTTTCGTACGGAATGATTTGTAGCGGACTGCTGTGATGATCGCCTTGGAATGTCTGTTTTTTACTGTAGATGAATTTGCCGGGCTGCGTCACCTTCCGATCTCCAAATTCCGAGGGGATCGGGGGGAGGTTTCCAACCCCGTCATACCAATCAATATCCATCGAGGGCATACTTCCGCGACGCGGGAATTTAAAATTGATCGTCGACTTCATGGGATAGATAAATTGGTTGGGTCCATCAAGCATATCGGCACTGATTTGGGTCGGCAGACCCAGCTCAAGAAACTGGTGGATGGTATCGAGAAGATGCGCGCCCCAGTCGCCAAAGCATCCTGTGCCGAAATCATACCAGCCTCGCCAATTTCCATAGTGCAGGCGCTTGCTGTAGTCATGCGACTGCGCCGTGCCTAGCCAGATATCCCAGTCAAGCGTTTCCGGCTTGGTTTCCCCTGTAGGAAAGCCCTTCACATCGCCCCACGGATGCCAACGGCGACCAAAGTTCATGTAGGCATCCACATGGGTAACGTCCTTGATAATGCCCGCCTCCTTCCACGCCTTGAACTGGAAATAGTTGGTGCCGGAATGGCCTTGGTTGCCCATCTGCGTCACGACCTTGTACTTCTTTTCCGCGGCCATCATCAACTCGATCTCCAAGAACGTACGCGCCATCGGTTTTTCCACATAGACATGCTTGCCTAGTGCCATCGCGGCCATCGTGATCGGAAAATGGGAATGGTCGGGAACGCAGACAATGACCGCATCGATCTCCTTCTCCATTTTATCGAACATCACCCGGAAATCCTGAAATTTGCGTGCTTCCGGAAACAGCGTTTCAATCTGGGAAGTTCCCTCGCTGCCGATATCGACATCGCATAGCGCAACAATGTTTGCGATGCCCGGTTGGTTCAGCGACCGGATCAATCCCTTTCCGCGTCCGCCAATCCCAATGCAGGCCACATTGATTTTAGAGTTGGCGCCGAGCACCTTGCCGGGAATAAGTGAAAGGGTCGAACCTGCGAGGGTTGCCAAGGTCATGTTTCTGCGTGAAATCGATACGGTCATCTTCATCTCCTTTGATTGGGCATCCCACCCTGTTACCACGTCTAACCACTAGACGGATCACAATGTATCTTTTAGTCCTTGCCATGCCAATCTTTTTTTGTGATCTTGAATGACAAAACTAAACAACCCAATAAAACAAAGGTGATTAAATGAAAAAAACCATAGCCGCCCTCTTGCTCGCATCCGTAGCCGGATGTATCTCCATCAACGCCAAAGACACCGGTTGGGTCGATCTTTTCGACGGCAAAACGCTGAAAGGATGGAACAATCCCTATGAATGGGGCGAAGCCACCGTTGTTGACGGTGAAATCCACCTTGTCGCCAGCAAGAAGTTTTTCCTCTGTACGGAAAAGACCTATTCCGACTTTATCTTCGAGGCCGAAGTCAAGATGCCAGAAGGCAAATCCAACTCCGGGTTCCTCTTCCGCTGCCACGTCAAACCCAACAAGGCCTTCGGCTACCAAGCCGAAGTCGACACCGATGCCCGCGCCTGGTCGGGCGGACTCTACGACGAAGGCCGCCGCGGTTGGCTCAGCCCAAAAAAACCAAACGACTCCCCCTCCGGCGACGCCTTCCGCGAGAAGACCAAAGGCTCGTTCAAGCGCCACGACTGGAACAAATACAAAATCCACGTCGAAGGCGACCACATCCGCATCTGGGTGAACGGCGTGCTCTGCACCGACTACACCGACGACGTGGATGCCGCAGGCTACATCGGCCTCCAGCACCACGGTGAAAAAGGCAAGCTCTACCGCTTCCGCAACATTCGGATCAAGGAACTGAAGTAGGCAAGTTTTCGGAGTGCGGCGGGCCACTTGCGAAGCAATGATAATTTTCGCAGAAAATAGTGACTGAAGGGAACGCTTCACCGTAGCGCCACGCCGCTTTTGCACACGCAAAGCCTATGCGACTAAAAAGCGGTGTCGCCCTTTGGTTGCCACCGCACTCCAAAGTATTCTACCCTTTGCGGCATGTTCATCCTCAACAGCATCGCCCCAATCTTTTTGCTGATCGCTCTCGGCAAGCTCCTGCACAAAACGGGATTTTTTTCCGACGCTTTTTTCACAGGGCTCAATCGGCTGGTCTTTTGGATCGCCCTGCCCTCCTTGCTGATCAGCAATATCAGCCGCGCCCGGCTGGAATTCGAAACCATTTCCAAAATCGTTTTGCTACTCTGCCTCGGGACCTTGCTGAGCCTGGCTGTTGCATGGGTCGTTTCGCGCATGCTCAAACTATCCTCAACCGCCACAGGCTCTTTTATCCAAGGTTCGTTCCGGGGAAACGGGGCTTTCGTCGCTTTGCCGGTTATCATCTATACCCTCTCCAGCCTTGACCCTCGCGCCGAAACACTGGGAACCGTCGTGCTCGCGCCGGTCGTCATCCTGTTCAATATCCTTGGGGTTACGGTCCTCCTCCACTATGGCAAAAAGAAGAGCAGCGCAGGCGCTTCGATACAGGTCTTCTTCTCACAGCTCGTAAAAAACCCGCTGATCGCAGCCTGTGCCATCGGCCTTGCGCTCAATCTATTCGGCATTCAACTCCCACTCTTCCTTTCCCGTCCGTTGCATGCCCTGGGTCAGGCGGCACTCCCCTTGATCCTGATAAGCATCGGGTCTTCGTTGGCCTTCGAACGCCTCCGCGGTGCGGCATCGCCTTCGTTGATCGCCTCCCTCGTCAAAGTGGTGGTCACTCCGGCGATTGGATTCTTGTTCGCAGGCCTGTTCGACCTCACCACGTCCGAACGGATGGTTGCCATCTTCTATCTCGCTGCCCCGGCTGCGGGCATGTCGTATGTGATGGCCGAAGTAATGGGCAACGACGCCACCCTCGCCGGCCGTATTGTTGCGCTGAGCACCTTGCTCTCCGCCGTCTCCCTCCCTATCATCATCGCCATTGGATTGTAGGCAGAATAATTTGGAGGCAGAATGATTGCTTATCAGATGCAGAGGTTTAATTATTCTGCCGAAAAATCATTCTGCCTAAATACTCCATGATTGATTTCAAAAACATCACATTACAGGTTCGTCAGCAAACACTGCTCGACGGCACGACGCTGCATATTGCCGACGGTGAAAAAGTGGTCGTGCGCGGCGCATCGGGCTGCGGGAAGAGTTCGTTGCTCAAAAGCACCGTCGGCGCAATTCCTCTTGCGACAGGCTCGGTTTGCGCGGATGGCGTTGAACTTTCCCCCGAAACCGTCTCCGACATCCGTGCCCGGATCGCCTTTATTGGCCAGGAACCCGTGCTCGGCGCGGAGCATGTCCGCGACGCCATCCTGCTTCCGTTCACCTTCAAGGTGCATTCCGCCAACCCACCTGGCGAAGACCGCATCCTTGAATTGCTCGAACGGCTCCATCTCCCAAGCGCCATTCTCGAAAAGCCGTGCAAGCGCATCTCCGGCGGCGAAAAGCAACGCATCGCCATCCTCCGCGCCCTGCTACTCGATAAAACCATATTTCTCGCCGACGAGGTCACATCGGCCCTCGACCCCGAAAGCCGCGCGGCGGTAATGACCGAGCTCTTCCGCCCGGATATCACCCTGCTCTCCGTCTCGCACGACCCCGAATGGATCGCTGCCTGCGACCGAACCGTCGAAATCCAGAATACAAAACTGCAGGAGATTAGCCGCCAAGGAGCGCAAAAAACGCAAGAGAAACAGGTTTTGAGTTCTTTGCGTTCTTTCGCGGCCAACAAAACCAGGAGGGATGGGCATGACTGCTGACCTCTCCATTCCGGCAATGCTTTCGATGTATGCACTGATGCTGGTTCCGCTGGCCGTATTCTTCTATCTGCAACTGGGGATCATCCGCGACACGCTATTGGCCATGGCGCGCATGACGGTTCAACTTTTACTGGTTGGCCTCTACCTCAAATATATCTTCCAGCTTAACAATCCACTCGTCAGCCTGCTGTGGGTGACCGTGATGCTGGTGGTCGCAAACCTTAGCATTCTCAACAAGGCGGGATTGAAGCGCGACCTGTTTTTCTGGCGCTCGCTGGCCGGGGTGGCCGGAAGCACGCTTTTGGTGAGCGGCTGGTTCATCCTGGTCGCCATTCGCCCCGATCCGATTTACGACGCGCGCTACATGGTTCCAATCGTTGGAATGATTCTCGGAAACTGCCTGCGCAGCAACGTCCTGAGCCTGGAACGTTTTTATAGCGGCATCCGTAGAAACGAAAACGAGTTCATGACCTATCTCCTGCTCGGCGCCACCCTGCGCGAGGCCGTCCGCCCCTACCTGCGCGACGCCATAAAGGCCGCCGTCAACCCCTCCGTCGCCACGATGGCCACCATGGGCATCGTCTCCCTGCCCGGCATGATGACCGGCCAGATCCTCGGCGGCGCCTGCCGACCACCGCCATTAAATACCAGATCGGCATCATGATCTGCATCTTCACCGCCATGGTCGTTGCCTCGCTTGTGAACATACTGCTCAGCCTTTCCGTGGCCTTCGACGACCACCAACGGCTGCGACAAGATATTTTTTGCAACAAAATCTAGGGCCGGTTCGTTATCCGGTAAATCTGGAGGAATATGCCATGAAGCTAAATGCACCTGTAGTGATCACCGCAGTATCCGTAGTTCTAGCCGCAACCAGCCTGTCGTTTGGAGTTTCGGCCAGCAAGCAGAGGAAGGTTGCCGAAGCCGAAGCCGAAGCCTTGCGGAAGAAAATCGAGCAAATGCCAACCCGGACACCGCGTCGGCAATCAAACCCAGGCAGACAGGCGGAGGTCGCCCAGGAAGACCAGGCAAACACAAACGAATTGGTGGCTCTGCAGGATTCCACAGCCGCACCGACACCCGAGCAACAAACCGAACGGCCGCAACGGGAAAGCCGGGAGGATCGAATGGCGCGGATGAAAGCGGAGGATCCCGAAGGCTATGCCGAGATGATCAAGCGCCGCGAGGAGTTTCAGGAAAAGATAAAATACAACATGGCCGAACGCACCGCCACCTTCATGGATCTCGACACCGCGAACATGACGGAGGAAGAACGAGAAATCCATGAACTGCTTGTTGAGAAAATGGCGACCATCTGGGCGCTGACCGACCAGTTTAACGATCCGGAACAGCCGCCCGACCGCGATGCCATGCGGGAACTTTTCGCGGCAACGCGAGAGGTTCGACCGTTGATGGAACAGGAACGTACCATCATGTTCAAGCAGCTCGGTACCGATCTCGGCTACGAAGGAACCGATGCCCAGGATTTCGCCACCCACGTGGAAGACATCATCTCTGCCACCAGCCTACAGACGATCATGCCCCGTGGCGGCGGACGAGGAGGAGGAGGAGGAGGAGGAGGACGATAATCCGACCCATGCGCATGCGGGGCAGGCTTTTCCAGCCTGCCCTTTCTTTTTCTGGACAACGCAGACTGGAAAGTCCGCGCCACATTCGAGGAAACTCCCGCCGATTACAGGTTTGCAATCCTCCCCGCCTTTGGCAAAATCCGCGCTTCATTTTCAACCCAAGGAGACCCCGTGTCCAAAACATATAAAATCACCCTGCTACCAGGCGATGGAATCGGCCCGGAAGTGATTGCGGAGTCCGTCAAGGTGCTCGACGCAGTCGCAAAAAAGAGCGGCTTTAATCTGGAATACACCGAGCAAAATGCGGGCGGCGCGGCGATCGATGCGCACAACGACCCGATGCCCGACTCGGTGATCGAAACCTGCAAGGCGTCCGACGCCGTGCTGCTCGGCGCGGTTGGTGGCCCCAAGTGGGACCACCTCACCGGCGCGTTGCGCCCGGAAAGCGGCCTGCTGAAGATTCGGAAGGAGCTGGGCGCATTCGCCAACCTGCGTCCGGTCACCATTCCCGAGTCGCTGGCGGAAAACTCGCCGCTGCGCCCCGAAGCCGTTGCCGGCCTCGACCTTTTCACCGTGCGCGAGCTCACCGGCGGCATCTACTTCGGCGAACCCGTCGGCGAGGAAGGCGAAGGCGACGACAAGAAAG
>DAOVNC010000344.1 GCA_030630445.1 Kiritimatiellales bacterium
CTTGCTTTGCATCGAAAAGGCAAAGCGTTCGGCTTTGAGGCGCAGACGTTCCTCGCCCGCACTTTCCAGCCAGTCGGTTTTTTGGTCGGGGTGCATTCCAAGCAGGGGGAAGTCGCCGGACGGGATGGAGTAGGGGTAGGCCGTGAGGTCAATGTTCTCGAACGAAAAGCGCGGATCGGTGGCGAGGGTGTCCTGCAATGGGACTTGGATAAGGCCGGGGATTTCCAGTCCCGGAAAATAGACCATGTGGAAGCGGACGTTGGCATAGCGCGGATCGTCGGCGTGGCCGTGCTGCTTCCATCCAGAGGGGTGGATATGAATTTCAAGATCGCCGGAAATGCGCCGCTTTTCCTTTCCGACGAGCAGGACGGCATGGCGAAAGTCGGGGCCGGCTTCGAGGTTCCAGTCGCCCGGATGCTCCACGCGCACCGGTTCCCCTTCGGAGGTGGTTAGTTTGGTGGGGCGCAGGCGAGGATCGGCCCAGAGGCATTGGATATGCCGTTCACGGTAGGGGAAATGCCGGAAAGGCGCGGCGCTTTCGTGGACTGCGGAATCCGTGCCGCCGCGGCGGTAGTCGGCCGAGCGCGGGAAATAAGCTTCCAAGGATTGAAACAAGACCGGATTCATAAAACATAGAATAATGAAAACTTTGTGGTTAGGCAATGGATTAACCGCGAAAGAACGCACCGAACGCAAAAAAGAGTTTCGACTGAACGGCTATGTGTTTTTTCGCGGTTAAATATACTCGATGGTTTTCAGTTGCGTGTGAGTGGTTGGTGGATAGTATCGGCAACCTTATGGAAACCATCACCGACATCCGGCAGCTCCCCGGACTGGACGCCGATTCGGTCCACATTTGGGGCGTGCATGTGCCCGATATGCTGGATCGGCTCGATTCGTTGCAGGCTTTGCTCTCCAAAAAGGAGCAGGAAAAGGCCGCGCGGTTGCATCGGAAGTCTGATCGCCAATCCTCCATCGCCGCCCGCGGCGCGCTCCGCGTCCTGCTCTCCGGCTACACCGGCATTCCCGCCGTCGACATCGAATTTCAATATTCAGAAAACGGAAAGCCCCACCTCGTGCCGCCCCGCGATATTGCATTCAACCTTTCCCACTCCGGCGACTGGGTCGTACTGGCCTTCGGGCGCAATCGCAACATTGGGGTCGATGTCGAAAAGATTAAATGGACGGCGGATGTGCTACTGATCGCTTCGCGCTATTTTTCGCCCGAAGAAATCGCGCTGATCCAAAACGCAGCCGACAAGCATACGGTCTTCTTCCAGCTCTGGGCGCGCAAAGAGGCCTATGTGAAAGCCTGCGGTTCGACGCTCTTCTCGGAACTCGGAAGCTTTTCGGTTCCAATTAATGGACGGGAACTCCCGGAGGTTGGGGAAAAGGATGGCTGGATTTTCCAGCGGTTGGAGGCGGGTTCAAAATATGCCGCCGCCGTCGTGACGGACAAGGAACCGGCTCGCGTGCCATGCTATGATTTTGGAGGATTGGAATGGGCGAATTAAAGAATACGTTTTCGTGGTCGTTTAGCGCAGCGGAGGATTTCGAGCAGTGCCGACGCCGGCGCTACTAGAGCAAGTATGGCATGTGGGGTGGCTGGAGCCGCAATGCGTCGCCGGAGCAAAAGACCGCCTATCGCCTGTGCAAGATGGACAACCGCTGGGGATTGATGGGGCAGGCGGCGGAAAATGCCATCATGTGGGTGCTCAGGCAGCACCAGCAGGGAACCCCGGTCGATGCCGAGATGGCATGGAAAACCATCGCCCGCCCGTTCATGACGAA
Organism: Kiritimatiellales bacterium; assembly: GCA_030630445.1. Classification (GTDB taxonomy): domain Bacteria; phylum Verrucomicrobiota; class Kiritimatiellia; order Kiritimatiellales; family Pontiellaceae; genus Pontiella. Next base: position 1,792 of record DAOVNC010000344.1, read on the forward strand.
GAAGTGGAACGAGTCGAACGAGGGCAACTGGCGCAATTCGCCGAAACGGTTTTGCTGCCTGCGGGGGCACTACTATAAAACCCTCGCCGGCGAAGAAGAAAAAGAAGCCAAGCGCCAGTTGGCCGCACAGATCCAAAACTGCATCGGCAACTTTATCGACAAGGTGCTTCCCCGGGTTGGAACCATCCAGCCCGGTCAGGAGTTCCAGATTGCCACGCCGGAGACGGGCGGCGATGTGGAGCACTTTATCTACGAGGGCCTAAAGATCTATTCCATCCCCGACTATGCCTACAAAATCGGTGACCAAGTCCATATCCACGACTGGAAGGCGGGCAAGATCAAGGCCGAGCAGCACCGGATGCAGCTGTCGCTCTATGCGCTATGGGCGATGGTTAAGCATAGCGCCAAGCTGGAAAACATTTTCCTCTACGTCGAATACCTCAACGAAGGGCAGGTGCTTCCGTTCCAGTTGACGGAAGAGGAGATGGAAGCGGCCAAAGCGCTGATGAGCGACTCCGTCGGCGAAATGACCGAATACCTCGTTGACCACGACCGCGCCGCCAACGTACCGCTGCCCAAAGAGGAGTGGGAGTTGACGGTTGACCCCGCTAACTGCGGTCAGTGCAATTTCTATGAGCTGTGCCGAGAGGAACTCTCCGCACAGGAGCAGATTTAAATAATCGGTATAACGAACGGAGAAGAACCATGGATTTCGCACCCACTACATTGATCAAGAACCTCAAGGAGAGCCAGCTCGGATCGATCGTGACCATCGGCGGCTGGCTGCGCACACGCCGCGACAGCAAGGGCGGATTCAGCTTTCTTGAGATTAATGATGGCTCGCAGTTCAAAGGCATTCAGGTGGTGGCCGATCAGGAACTGGGCAACTATGATGAGCTCACCAAGACCTATACCGGCGCCTCGCTCAAGGTCGAAGGCGAACTAGTACCCTCCCCGGGGCAGGGGCAACCGTTTGAAATCAAGGCTACGTCGGTCGAGATTTTGGGCAATACCGACCAGAGCTATGTGCTGCAAAAAGGTCGCGTCTCTTTGGAAAAACTGCGTGAAGTGGCGCACCTGCGCGGTCGCACCAATGTGATCGGCGCCACCATGCGTGTGCGCAACCAGTTGTCGAAGGCCACGCACGACTTTTTTACGGGCAACGACTTTCTCTATCTGCACACACCCATCATTACCTCCTCCGACTGCGAAGGAGCCGGCCAGATGTTCCAAGTGAGCACCCTCGATCTGGAGAACCCGCCGAAAAACGACTTGGGCGGCATCGACTACAGTCAGGATTTCTTTGGCCGCAAGACGCATCTTTCGGTTTCCGGCCAGCTCAATGCCGAAGCCTACGCCTGCGGCATGGGCCGCATCTACACCTTCGGCCCCACCTTCCGCGCCGAGAACTCCAATACCAGTCGCCACCTCGCCGAATTCTGGATGGTCGAACCCGAGGCCGCTTTCTTTACTCTAAATGAAAACACCCAGCTGGCGGCGGCCTATCTGCGCTACTGTTTCAAGCACCTGCTCGACACCTGTCAGGATGATATCGACTTTTTCAACCTGCGCGTCGACAAGGGACTGCGCGCCCGGCTGGAAGGGTTGGTCGATGCCGAGTACAAGTGCATCACCTACACCGAGGCCGTCGACCTGCTACTCAAGGCCGGCAAAAAATTCGAGTTCCCGGTTCTCTGGGGGAGCGATCTGCAAAGCGAGCACGAACGCTACCTTTGCGAAGAGGTGTTCAATGGACCGGTCACTGTCATCGACTATCCCAAGGAGATCAAAGCTTTCTACATGAAGCTCAACGACGACGGAAAGACCGTGCGGGCGATGGACGTTCTCTGCCCGCACATCGGAGAGATCATCGGCGGCGCCGAGCGCGAAGACCGCCTCGATGTGCTTGAAAGCCGCATGGCCCAGCACGACCTTGATCCCGCAGACTATGCCTGGTTCCTCGACTTGCGCCGCTACGGTAGCGTTCCACACGCGGGGTTCGGTCTTGGCTTCGAGCGCCTCGTGCAGTTTTGCACAGGCATGGGCAATATCCGCGACGTCATCCCCTTCCCGCGAACACCAAAAAACGCCAGTTTCTAATGCATTATCGGTTGGAGTTTTGTAGACGCGACGTCCTCGTC
>DAOVNC010000404.1 GCA_030630445.1 Kiritimatiellales bacterium
GATCCGTCGGAAGTGTGTGCGTGATAATGACTTCCACATAGTCAGTTAAGTCGTCGTCATCGAAGTCGGGGTTGGTGTCGAGCGTTCCGCTCTGGATCTCCTGATCCGCATCGAGGCCGTCGGCGTCGGCATCCACATACAGCGTGGTAATCCAAACCTTGTAGGGCTCCGAACCCGTCTGGGCATTGATCAAGATCCGCGAGGCGGTCGGATAGGCGGCCAGCGGAAGGGCGTAGCGGCGCAGCATTTGCTCGCCGGAATCCCCCGTGAGATCCCCGAAGAGGTTCGTCGCCACAACCGTTCCGGCATTATCCGCCAGATCCACATAGACCCAGCTGTTCGAGGCGTCCAGATGAAGCAGGTTCAGCACAATTTCTTCGGTCAACAGCGCGCGATCGAGATCCATATGGATCGAACCCTGGGCATTCGACGAAACCAGCCAGCACGCCCCGTTCGTCCAGATTCCGCCGCTCTTGCCCGCGCCCAGCCACCAATCGGGGCCGGTGTAGGAATATTCATCGCCTTCCGTAAAATCGGGGTGCCCCCAGGTGATCACCGCGCGGCTCAGCGGGTTGTCGTCCATACCGTCAAAAAAGCCATCGGAATCTGTATCTACAACCCATGGATCCGTCCACATTAAAGACTCTACAATGTTTGTAAGAGTATCTGAGTCATAGTTTTCCAGCGCGTCGGCGGCATTGGTCGAATTAAGCGCAAAGAAGTCTTCGTATAAATCACTCATTCCGTCGTTGTCCGTATCAACCGCGAAGGCAAAACCAATCCCGACAACGAGGGCGATGATGAATGCGAACTGGAAGGACTTTGTTTTAAGCAGGGCGATCTTTGACATGGTTTTCCACCTTTTGTGTTCCGGCCATGGCACTCCCATGGCGATTTATTTCGGGAACCCTATCATCAGGAAGAAAAGATGGGTACTCCCCTAAAGAGGGTAGTGGGATGTACTAGACAATCCGGAGCATGGTGGTAACGGATCAAAACGGACGTTCCATCAATGGACAGGTTCCCACCGATTCCTTTCTGCAAAGGCAGATGTGGTTTTCGTAAAGGGAAAATACTTTGCAGTACCCCGCCCTGGCATATTGAAAGGCTAGGCGACGGAGTTCCACAATGCCGCAGAGCTTTAGTTTTCTGCGTATGCTCTTGTAGTGGGATTTCACCGTATCCTGCCGGCACTCCAGCAGATCGGATATTTCAAAAACATCGTGGCCTTTGCCCAGAAGACACAGCACTTCGCGCTCCCTTGGGGACAACTTCCTGATTGTTTCCACCAAACCTTTTTCATGGCCCGCGATGCCGGCCGATGGTTGCCGCGGGAAAACAGGGTCTCCATTCAGAACCGACTCGACATATTCCCTAAGACCCCGAAGCAGCTCGCCATAGGTCATTACGATCAGCCGATTCCCATATCGCTTGAACGCCCACCTGCCGATCCATCGTTCCCCGGAGGAGTAGCACATCACAGGAATTTCCGGAAATTGATCGAGGATCTTGACAAGAATCTGGTTGGAGCATTTCCGCCCATGCTCCATGTTGACCAGAATAAGACCAAGGGGGAAATCCAGCAGCGCGGCATCCTCCACCGATTCGCACAGGGCGAGATGCATGGAATCCATATCCTCTGCCATAGCCTGAAGGGCACCGGCATGAATTGGATCATCGTCTATAACGCACACGGATATGGTTGCATGGTTCCCCATAAAACATCCTAACCTTGTTTTCCATCTCATTCATTCGGTTCACAAGAAGCCGGAGCTTCGATGCATAATTTGATCAATCGCTCAAGATAGCTGAATAGCATCGTAACGCTGCTCAAGCCTCAGGATCCACTGGTCAAATGAATAGGTGGGTTATGGGGACTGTTCGATGACGGGAAGAGCAATGGGAACCGCTTAATCTGTGGTTCCATTTCCCCGTTAAGGGTTAACTTTCCCCCGGACGGAGCGTTGCCACCTTTTTTCAGGCGCCTGGGTTTGCCGGCTTTGCCGGGCAAACCAAAAAAGGGCCATCCCGACGGGATGGCCCTTTTGCTTTCCGAGGTGGCGGGGTCTACCTGATCTTGCCTTCTTCGCGGCGCTTGTTGACCACGTCTTCGGCGATCGAGAACGGCACGGCTTCGTAGTGCTCGAAGGTCATCGAGAACGATGCGCGACCCTGCGTGAGAGAGCGGATCGTGTTGGAATAACCAAACATTTCGCTCAGCGGAACGTAGCCCTTGACGATCTTCATGCCGCCGCGCTCGTCCATGGAGTCGATGCGGCCGCGACGCTGGCAGATCGTGCCGTTCACCGCGCCCATGAATTCGTCCGGAGTGGTGATTTCGATGGACATGACCGGCTCGAGGAGTTGCGGCTGCCCTTGCATGAAGAGCTGCTTGAAGCCCTGGCGGGCAGCAATCTGGAAGGCAAAGTCGGACGAGTCGACGTCGTGGTAGGAACCGTCGGTCAGGATGACCTTCATATCCACCACCGGATAACCGGCGAACGGGCCGCTTTCCAGCGCTTGGATAACCCCTTTTTCGCAGGACGGAATGTATTCGGAGGGAATACGGCCACCGGTGACTTCGTTGACAAATTCGAAGCCGTCGCCGGGGTTGCGCGGCTCGACAGACATTACAACATGGCCATACTGGCCACGTCCGCCGGACTGCTTGGAGTGCTTGTAGAAACCGTTGGCCGGCGTGGTTGCGGTTTCGCGGTACGCCACTTCCGGGCGACCGACTTCGGCCACGACGCTGAATTCGCGGCGCAGACGGTCGACGATGATCTCGAGGTGAAGCTCGCCCATGCCGGAAATGATGGTTTCGCTGGTTTCGTGGTCGAAGGCGACGGTGAAGGTCGGGTCTTCGTCGGCCAGGCGGTGCAGGGCCTCGCCGAGCTTTTCGTTGTCGGCATTGGATTCCGGTTTGATCGAAATGCTGATGACCGGTGCCGGGAAGTCCATGGATTCGAGATGGATTTCGTCTTCCCGGGTGCAAAGGGTATCGCCCGTCTTGGTATCGGAAAGACCCGCCACGGCCACAATGTCCCCCGCCACGGCCACATCGATGGCTTCCTGGCGGTTGGCGTGCATGCGGAGCAGGCGGCCGACCCGCTGGCGCTTGCCCTGCGTGGCGTTGAGCACGTAGCTGCCGGCCTCGAGGGTGCCGGAGTAGACGC
>DAOVNC010000402.1 GCA_030630445.1 Kiritimatiellales bacterium
ACTGACACATCAGGGGAAAAGCGGCATGCCGACCTGCAAACGAGCCATTCCTCCGGCACCGCTTCCCTCACGTTGTTCGGGTAAGCGGTCTCTACACCATGGGGATGCTGTTTTGTGTGCAGAGAACGTTTACCCGCAGCGCAGCAAGGGAAACGTTGCCCGCCAGCAGAAGGTATAACCTATATGTAGAGAGGAAATATTTACGTATAATAGATAGATCCATGATCGCGGCGTGGGGTGTGAAAAGTCACCCACAGCGGAAAGGGCGGTAAAAACCAGCGCGGACACCTGCATCTACATTCCTCCACCGACAACCCACTCGGCGATCACTGGCGCTCGGATTAAATTTTTCTGGTTAAAAATCCCGATTCTTGTAAAACCGAAATGTATTCTGGTTTTAACGAGCGGGTGGACGATCTATGAAGAGGGGACGGCACAGGCAATTGTTTTTTATGGGATGGGTTCTGGCCTTGGCCGGAATTGCCGCTGCCGAAGTGTTCACGTTCGATCCCATTGCTGGAGTCCGGTCGGTGGTGCTCACCATCGATAGCAACCACCTACAAGACAACGCATGGGTCGGTGCCCGCGAAATCGGGTTTGAAGGCGTGGCTGGCGAACCAGCATTCATCCAGCCGGATGCCGGCTCCACGGATGGAGGTACCTTTAACAAGACGGACTACGCAGTAGAAAATCTTTGGAATGAAGGGGTGACTGCAGGGACCGATACGATCGATGCGAATGCGCCCAATGCTGGTAATGGGTTCGCATCCGCCAATCCTCCGCTGGCTGGCTACCCCGTCTCCATCACCTTGGAATTTACGACGGCGCAGGAATTGAGCGCTTTCTATCTGTGGAATGCCTCTGGCGGCGGACTGTCCGGGCCTCCTTCGCATGGCATTAAGCAGTTCGATCTCGAGTTTTTCGATGGAACCGGTAAGTCGCTCGGCACCCTGACTGACTTGCAAGCCGCTCAAGCTCCTCACGCCGGCAATTACCCTGTCGAGCGGGTAGATCCTCGTTTTCCTGCTGAGCGTCTCTCCATCCCGCGTGAGGACATGGCGCTATGGCCGCGCACGCGCATTCAGCAGTTGGAAGCGGAGCGAGAGCGATTACTCGAAAGAATATCCGCATTGCCGCAGCATGACCCGAAGTTAATGACCAGTCACTTGGGCTATCATTCCCCGTTCGATGAACCGGCGTCTGATGGGATGCTGCCATCACACCAGATTGATTTCACGTTGACATCGTCCATTTTGCTCGATTCGATTGCCCTTGCTCCTGCATTCAATCCGCAGGAGTTCGGTGCCTATGCCTTTCCCAAGCGATTCAAAATCGAGGTGCTAAATGCTCGTACGGCCAGCTTCGAAACGGTCGTGGACTGGACGCAAGAGGATTTTCCGGATCCAGGGCCCTATCCGGTTTTCTTTGCGGGGATCAATCGACGCGCAAGCCAGGTTCGCATCACCGTTTTGCAGGTGGAACGGGAATCGGGCGTGGCGTATTATGCACTCGGGGAAATCTATCTGTTCCAGCATAGGAAAGATGGGCGCATCGGGGCTAATGCGGCGGAGTGGGAAAAAGGAATCACGCTGACCGTGGCTCCCGATTCATTAATGCTGCCAGCGCTTTGGGATGTTGAATACCTGCATGACGGTGTGGTTGGATTTGGACCTCCGCTTAGCGATGAAACCGTTGCATCGGAGGACTTGATCGTTACCTACGGAAATGAAGATCCGGTTCCGGACAAGGTACAGATCGTTCTTGATCTGGGTCAGGCGCGGTCTGTCGGCCGCATTGACTTTTGGTCGGCCGCTGCTCCGCATCAGTTGGTTCTTCCGTCATTCGGGTTCCCAAAGAATATCCTGGTGGAAATGTCGGCCAATCCAGACTTCAAACCGGCCAAGGAACTCAAGGTAGACAATGCCGGAAAGCGCATGTATTCCGGATACCTTCTTCCAGTTATCGGTGAAGGCTATCAAGCGCAATACATCCGCGTCACCATGGGCGAACTCGATAAGTACAAAGGAAACTGGGTTTTAGGAATGGGAGAGATTTTGGTTACCCAGAACGAAAACGTCTTCTCCATCAACTGCAAGGTTACCGCAGAGGGGATCCCTACGGAATATTTGGGCCAGCTGGCGCGCCTGGTCGATGGCTGTAGTCGGAATCGACGGATTTTGCCGCAGGGGGAATGGATCAAAGGATTGGCGCAACGCCGTCCGCTGGATCGGCGTTTGGCCGTGGTGGAACGTGAACTGGAGCATGCCCGGACAGCGTGGCGCAGGATCCAGCTGCGTTCCAGTGTTTGGATCGGGGGAGTCATCTGCATGCTTTTGGTTGGCGGGTTGCTGTTTCAGCAGCGCCAGCGCCGCCGAGGCCTGGAAAACCTGAAATGGCGTATTACCCGCGATCTACACGATGAGCTCGGCAGCAGTCTCGGCAGCATTTCGCTGGCCGCGAAACGGCTGGAGAACGACGGACAGCATCCCGACGAGAAGGGCGATCTTGCGGACCTTTCCCTCTTGGCGCGAGAGGCTTCGGTTTCCCTGCGGGAGGTGGTCTGGGTGATCGACCAGAGCGTAATCCGCCTTCCCGAGCTGATCCAAAAGTTGGTGGAACGGGCGGAACGGGTGCTCTACGGTGTGGAGCTTTCCGTTGAAATTCCGGTGGATTGCCCGAACCGGGTTGTCCCGTTGACTTTCAAGCGGCACCTCATCATGTTCTTTAGGGAGGTGGTATACAATTGCGCCCGGCACGCCAACGCCACTCGTGCGAAGATTTCCGTTTCAATTGAGGCCGAACAGTTGCGCGTGGAGTTTAGCGATAACGGCTACGGATTCGACCCTGCGGCGCAACGGGATGGCTGGGGGCTGGCCAGCATGAAAAAACGGGCGCAGGAGCTGGGCGGGGAAATGGAACTGAATTCGAGGGTTGGCGAGGGAACCACGGTGGTGCTGAAGATTCCCTTGGAGGCCCTGTCGCGCGAGCCGAAGCGCGCATACAAGAGTTCGAACTGATGCTGCTTCGCTTTGGGGAATTTAGAATGAAGATTTCAAAATTAAGAAGGGTTGGTCTGCGACAGCTTCCTCTAATAAAAGGCCAACGCCGCTTGAGTTCCACCATTCTTCATGAACCATTCGCTTTGCTCATTATTTACTGCGTAAATTATCTTTCGCATTCGCTTCAGGCTGAATTCTCACCTCTTCA
>DAOVNC010000196.1 GCA_030630445.1 Kiritimatiellales bacterium
AGAAGCGGATTCATGTAGGCATAGAAAATCATTGGGATTTCGCTGCGCTCACGGATTTTTGCAACGCAATTCATCACGCCATCGAACGTTGATCCCGCCTCCAGCGCGCGCGTGGCCGCCATCTGGTTTACATGGCCATCGGCCAGTGGATCTGAAAACGGCATGCCGAGTTCCACCACATCGACCCCCGCATCCTCCAGCCGCAGCACAATATCCACCGTATCCTCAAGGCAGGGATCCCCCGCTCCGAGATAGGCAATAAAACCCTTCCGCCCCTGTTTTTTCAGTTCTGCAAACCTACGATCAATTCTGGTTTTTTTCATGGATGTCCCTGCGATTGAATTTGAACAAAGCATTTTACGCAAATCGCCAACCATTGGAAGCATCGCGGCAAAAATATTCCATCAGATATCGGTTCTTCTGGGGGTTTTATGGTGGAGAAACCAACCGCTGCAGAACCGTTCTTGCTCAGGGACAAGACCATGCAGCGGATTTATAGGAAGCAGCTGATGCTCCAAACGATGGAGAATCCCTTGATATATGATGGATGACCGCGAAGACACTAAGGCGCAAAGGAAAAGAAAATCTTTGTGTCTTGGCGCGTGAACCGATCCTTTCAGGCTCTATTTACGTTGTAAATTATCAATCGCTACGCTCATGGGCGGTCAATTGGCCGTACTTTGCAGATCGTTGAGCTCCAATCACCACTAAAATCTACGAAGAACCTGTTTAATTCTCCAAAAACGTTCGGCCGCTTTCGGTCAAGCGATACTTCTGCAAACGGCTGTTTGGCTTATCAGGCAGAGTCATTTGCACCAGCCCGGCTTCCATAGCCGGTCTTAAATAATCATTACTTACATGCATTCGATCTTTTAATGCCAGTATCTGCATTAGTTCCGCCCGGCTCATCTCCCCGTGCAAAATTCCCAGCAAACGCTCGACTTGCGGGGTGACTTGCGGGGCGACATGCGGGGTGGCCTGCCCGCCTTCTCTCATTTTTTCCAAAACAACCTGTAGCATGAATTCAATGAATGGAGTTGATTCGGCCGCCTTTGTGCTCTCAGCAATTGCGTTATAATAGTCCTGCTGATGGGCATAAACCATGCTCTCGATGGGAATCTGCGCAAAGAGTGGATTCCATTGAGAAAGAATCAACGTCTGCCATAGCCGTCCCATCCGCCCATTCCCATCCGAAAACGGATGGATAAACTCAAATTCATAATGAAAGACACAGCTTTTGATGAGTGCGTGCTCCTCGCTGGTTCCCAGCCACTCGAACAGGTTACCCATCAGTTCCGGCACACGCCCCGGCGGCGGCGCAACACGAACAACTCCTCCGGCACCGCCGACTCCGACACCGCCAGCGCGGTAATGCCCTGGCGCATCCAACAAACCAAGCATCCATGTTTCGTGCGCTTTAAGCAGATCTCTTTGCTGGGCGGGATGCCAGTTTAGAAATTCATCGTAGGCTTTGATGGCATTGCGAACCTCCTGCACTTCACGCGGCGGCGCAATCACGGGTTTGCCGTCAAGAATCGTGGAGATCTGTTCTTCGCTCAGCGTATTGCCTTCGATGGCCAGCGACCCATGAATCGTTTGGATGCGGTGAATCCGCCGCAGACGCAAATCCTGAGCTTTGGCACTTAGCGCCAAAACGCCCAAAGCTTCTCCGATCTGCTCAATGAATGTGATGATTTTCGGCGTGATTTTATACGGCGGTTTGTAGCTCATTCAAATACCTCCTGAATCGGCAATCTCAAATTGTTTTTTGATTTACTCATTTCAAACTCAATTAGTTCAAATTGCTACAATGCACAGGCTGACCCCGCCGACCCCGCCGCGGGCTGACCCCGCCGCCCGCCGCAAACTGTTCGTCGGCTTTTCCATATCAACACCTTCTCATCAACGTAGAGCATGCGTCCCGCTTGCTTCGCCCGAAAAGTTCCACCCCTTGAAACTTCCCCCGCCGGTTTTTCCAACCCTTGGAAAATCCAAAACATCATTTTCTTAAATTCACAGGCTGACCCGTTTTGTTTTTAGGCTGACCCGTTTTTGACCCGTTTTCTACAAATCAAGAGTGGTTTCCCCAAAACTAGCCGTCTTCTCTCTGGAGCGCTCAGCGATTGCCCTATAATCACCTAGTTGACTCAGAATGTGCTCAATATGGGCATCCTCAGATAGTTGCTCTTTTATAGAACTGAGAACTATCTCGTCGTGGGCAACATCGCTAGACGCTGCTTTAGATAAGACACGATCTGTAAGCGGAAACATCAAAGGAATTCCTGCATCGAAGCTGATACCCGCACCAAATAACCATGATTGGTTACTGGCAGCGAGGAGATCATCAAGTTGCTTTAGACTGTCATGGTTTTTTGCATTCATAGGCTAATTCTCTTCGGTTATTAACGGCGCAAATCTAAACCAACTGCTCCTGCGCGGTCATCTCCTCATACAGCTTAAACAGGTGCTCCAGGCGTTCTTCGTCGGAATTGAATTCTCTGGAGCGGTAGAGGCGGTCGACGGCTAGGTCGAGGTTGTGGTGCGCGGCGCGGAGGCCGTCGGGCATTTTATTTAACACTGCTCCGCTCATCTTTTTCCGCCAATAAGGTTGGTGAGCATCGCGGTGATGACTTGTTTTTCCTGTGGGCGGCTTTCGGCGATCATGAGTGTCATGGCGACAAGGGCGTTGTTGGCAATACGCTTGTTGCCTTCTTTATCGTAGAGCAGTTTGTTTTTATCGGAAAAGCGGAGGAATACAGCGGCGGCAATGCGTTTATTACCATCGACAAAGCTATGGTTCTTTACGAGGAAGTAGAGCAGATGCGCGGCCTTTTCCTCAACGGATGGATAAACATCCTGTCCTCCAAAACTCTGCATGATGGCATTGAGCGAGCCATGCAGGCTCTCGTCCTTTTCCTTGCCGAACACTGCCGAGTCGCCAAACTTTCGACGCATAATATCGACCAGATGAATCGCCTCTTCGTAGCTGACTGGCTTGGCCTTGCGCCGTGACACCTTTCCGATAGCGACCCGCTGATGGTCGTAATCATCAAGCAGATCAAGCGCTCCGGCATACTCGGAGACGGTCTGCAAAAGAATCGAGGCTTCGTCGCCGGAAAGGGTTTTTCGTTTCGAAATATCGGATGCCAGCTTGAGCGTCTGCTTCAGTTCCTTAAGCCGCTTTTCATTAAGCGTATATCCCTGCACGATGTGCTGATTCAGCACATGGGTTGCCCAGATCCGGAATTCCGTACCGCGTTGTGACTTCACTCGATATCCGACGGAAATGATGACATCTAAATTATAAAACCGAACTTTTCGCCTAACTTTACGTTTGCCCTCTTGCTGAACTACCGAGGAATCCTCGGTAGTTGCCGACTCAACCAGCTCTTCTTCCCTAAAAACATTCCGAATGTGAAGGCCAATCGTATCGGTGTCTTTATCGAATAGTAACCCCATCTGTTTTTGAGACAACCAGATGGTTTTTCGCTCCAGTTGAGCGTCCAGCTGAATAGTACCGTCCTTGCTTCTGTATAGGACAAGCTCTGTTGTTTTATTTATGTCCATTCTCGGTTCTTTTCTTTTGTGCTCCCTGCGCGCTCTCGTGGCCAACATCTCCCGTTCCCCGCAGACAGGCAAGATGCCTATCCTACTTTCTTTTCCTCGATGACATCAAAGTAGGACAGGCTTCCAGCCTGTCTGCCATCGTTCGGCTCTGCGGGATTAGACAGGCTGGAAGCCTGTCCTACATTCTTAAACCAAACCTTTTTCTTCAGCAGGACTTCGCCCAGTTCCTTTGCCAGATTCAACTGTCCGTTTTTCAAGCGGGCCACCGTCGCCTTCGGCGTATTATACGCCAGCAGCAGCTCATGGATAAACTCGTCGTTCGACGGCGGGTTGCCACTTCGTTGCTGTCGGATACGACAGCCTGTCTCGCAAGCTCGGCTCTCCACCAACCGCTTCACATTCACCGCTACTTCCGCATACTTCATAAAATCCCCGTCCACCCAGAAAAACGCACAACCTAAGAATGGTTTGAGACTTTACCTGCTTGCCCAAGATGAAACAAAGCAAATCAGAACAAATGCCGATGCGCTTGGTGACCCATGCAAAGAAAAAGGCCGCACCGAAGAGTCGGCGCGGCCTGTGGGTTTCCCTGGTGCAGAAAGCTATTTGGTGAGTTTAAGCGCTTCGACTTGGCCTTGGCGGGCGTAGTCGGCCGCTTCGGCGAGGATGCGCGCGGCCTCCTGTGGAGCGTGGAAGCCCATGGAGTTTTCGGCGGCGATGTAGTCGAGGCGCCATTGCGCCTTGCGCTGGAACTCCAAGGCGGGCTTGAGCTGTTCGGCCGTCGCGCCGGATTTCTTGGCGGCTTCGACGGCATCGAGCAGATCCATGAGAGCGGCACCGCCGCGCTGTAGGAGATTGTAGTTGTTTTCCTGGATGGTGTCGACGCGCGCCAGAATTTCCGCTTCGGAAAAATGGTGGCAGGTCTGGCAGGCGCGGTTGACGTTCAGCAATGGACTGCGCACCCAGTGGTCGGAAATCTTGGAGGCGCCGTCGCGCATGTAGGGCATATGGCAGTCGGCGCAGGCGACGCCGCTGCGGGCGTGGATGCCTTGGCTCCAGAGTTCGAACTCGGGATGCTGGGCTTTCAAGATTTCCGCACCGGATTCCTTGTGCTTGTAGTCGAAGAAGCGCTTGCCGTCGGGGAGCACGGTTTCGTCCCAGTGTTTTTCAAGGTCGTCCATCTTGAGGCCGTTGCCCCACGGGAAGGTGAGCGGCATGGCGCTGGAACAGTAGTATTCGACGTGGCACTGGCCGCAGGCGAACGAGCGCATTTCCGTGCGGGTGGCATCGATGTTCGGGTCGTATGGAGTCTTGCGGGAACCCTGCCGCCAGATTTCGATGGAGGGAATGGCCGGAACGGGGGCGTCGGACTCGGCGAGTTTCTGGATGCCGACGATGAAGGCCGGACGGGTTACGCGCAGCTGCATGGAGTCGGGGTCGTGGCAGTCGACGCAGGAGACCGAGTGGCCGTGGCCCATGTCGTGCACCATTTTGTTGAGTTCCTGGTAGGACATGTCGTAGGTCTTGTTCATTCCAACAAGTGCGTCGCCGTCACCGAGTTCGCGGTAGACCGGCATGATGGAGGCATGGCAGTGCATGCAGGAACCGGACTGCGGCTTGGTTTGGCGCTTGGTATTTTCTTGGTCGGTGAGCATGTAGGCATGGCCGCGACGGTCGCGATAGTCGATCGAGAAGGCGTAGCCAAGAAACATGCGCTTGAGCCATGGGTCGCGTTCTATCTTTTCCGTCGGCAAGGCTTCGCTACCGCCGTGTCCACCAAAACGGGTGCTGGTGGTGAGGGCGGTCCGTTTGTAGGAGTCGTACTGCTTGGGCCAGTTTTTGCCCCACACTTCCGGGTCGGTCGTGTCTTCGGTAACTTCCACCAAGCGGACGTATGGATTCCTACCTTCGCTCTTGCGTTCGTTTATATTGATCAGCAACGCGACTATGGCCACGGCCGCGATCGCCACCACGACGATGATTCCAATGAATAGTCCCGCGCTTCCCGATTTTTTATTTAATTCACTCATGGTTTTTCCTTTCCCTTTTTACTCCGCGATCTGCCCCGCCAATGCCCGTCGGCAACGCACCGTGGCCAACCGATGCATGGCAATGGATGCAGCTGACTGCATCCGGGTTGGTTATATCTCTCTTGAATAGTTCATGAACCATATCGTCGTGGCACTCCACACAGTTGTGCTGCAGAATTCGGCTATTCTTTTCCTTGATCATGATGGGTTCCTGAAACTCCTGCGTCGTGAAAGCCTTGGAGTGGTGGTAGCCGTTCTCGGCCTTGGCGATGTATTTGGCAATGAAGGTGTGCGGTAGGTGGCAGTCGACGCATCCGGCCACGGCGTGGTGGCTCGACTTCTGCCATGAATCATATTGGGGCGTCATGATATGGCAGTTCATGCAAGCTTTGGGATCGGTGCTGAAATAGGACAGGCCCTCGGCATACTTGAAAGTGAATGCCCCGGTTCCAATCAGCAGCCCGAGCAGAACAGCCAGTATCGTTGCCTTTTTATTCAGAACCATTTTTACCCCTTGATAAGCAACTCTGCGACAAGACGAAGCGGATATTCCCAAGTATTATGCTCACATTACGCATGTTTTATTTTTGGAGAGTGCCGCATCCACGCAGACTTTGGAAGCGGGAACTTGAAAAATACCAAATTAGAATTGAATTTCATTAAGAAGCCCCGTTACTCTCCCGAAATTTACATGGGCGAGCACCGTCTATCTCGCCATAAAGGGGAATTTTATGATGAAATACTGCATTGCCTGTCTCGTGCTTGGCGCAACCCTGGCCCACGCTGCGGATCACAAGGAAAAATCCATCCACAACGCCCCCATGAATCCATCCAGCACGGATGCCGATATCCTGAAACTTGCGGCCAACATTGTGCCCTCGTCGCGCCAACTGGCCTATCACGAGGAGGAGTTCATAGGGTTTATCCACTTTGGCCCCAATACCTTCACGGGACGGGAGTGGGGCAACGGAATGGAAGATCCCACGGTTTTCGCCCCTAGGCAGGTCGACACCGACCAGTGGTGCGAGGTGATGAAGGCCGCCGGCATGAAGAAGATTATCGTGACCGTGAAACACCACGATGGATACTGCACCTGGCAGACGCGCTACAACAAGGACTTCTCCGTGCATCAATCGCCATGGGAAAACGGGAAGGGCGATGTTCTTCGCCTGCTCTCCGCTTCCTGCAAGAAATATGGCCTTCG
>DAOVNC010000032.1 GCA_030630445.1 Kiritimatiellales bacterium
AACGACCTTTCCCGCGGATGCTACGTCGAAGACATCGTAGGCACCGTTGCCCTCACCGCCTTGCAGGCGCACCATTAAACTTCAGGAAACCATGCAATGAAGATTCTCGTACTCAACTCCGGCTCCTCCTCGATCAAGTTCAAGCTCTACGAGGTGAATGAAGACACCAATTATTTCCACGCCTTGTGCGAAGGGCAGGCCGACCGCATCGGTATTTCTGGTTCGACCATTGTCCGCAAGTGCCCCGGTTGCCACAAGGATCGCCAGTTCATCGACCTGCCAACCCACAAGACGGCCATCGATGAAATCCTCAAGCTTCTGCTTGAAAGCGATGCTGGGCTTCTAAAGAGCCTCGATGAACTTGGCGGCATCGGCCACCGTGTTGTACATGGCGGTGAAGATTTCACCGGGTCCGTGGTGGTTGATCGCAAGGTGATCAAGGCCATCGAACGCAATTCGATGCTTGCGCCGCTTCATAATCCACCGAACCTGATGGGCATCAAAGCCATGCAGTCGCTGCTGCCCGACATACCGCAGGTCGCCGTTTTCGATACGGCCATCCACCAAGGCATGCCGAAAAAGGCCTATATGTATGCCTTGCCGCGCATCCAGTACACCAACTATAAGATCCGTAAATACGGATTCCACGGAACCTCCCATGGATACGTTGCCGAAAAGGCGGCCGAAGAGCTCGGCAAGCCGCTGGAAGACCTTAAGCTGATCACTTGCCACCTCGGAAACGGCGGATCGCTGGCGGCCTTCATGGGCGGCAAGTCGGTCGACACCTCCATGGGTTTCACGCCGCTCGACGGCATCATGATGGGTACGCGCTCCGGTTCGCTCGACCCCTACATTCCGCTGCACATCATGGAGTCGCAGGAGCTCTCCCCCGCGCAGGTGAGCACCATGATGAACAAGCAGGGCGGGTTGCTCGCTATCGCCGGCAAGAGCGACATGCGCGATATCGTCGAGACCGCCGCCGAGGGCGACCAAGACTGTGTTTTCGCGATCGAGATGTTTTGCTATCGCATCCAGAAATTCATTGGCAGCTATATCGCCGCCATGAACGGGGTCGACGGCATCGTCTTTACCGCCGGGGTCGGCGAAAACAACCCAGGACTTCGGAAGCAGATTCTTGAAAACTTTACTTTCATGGGCTTGGAGGTGGACGACGAACGCAACGAGGCCAACGAAACCCGTATTTCCACCGAGGACTCCAAGGTCGTCGCGCTCAAGATCCACACCAACGAAGAGCTCGTCATCGCCCTCGATACCTACAATCTGATCAAAGACTAGGTGAACCACTAATTGGCTCTAATCTTCGCTAATTCGATTCAAGCTGTTCTGGATTAGTGTTGATTAGTGTTGATTAGTGAAGATTAGTGGTTTTCATTCCCCCTATGAGCGAAACGAATAAAAAATCGAGCGCCTATGTTTGGTTCGACGCCGAGTTTACCTCGCTTGAACTCGACCAGGCGCGCCTGCTGCAAGTCGCCGTCATCATCACCGACACCAACCTCCGGCGTATGGCGCCCCCGGAAGCCGACATCAATCTCTGCATTCGCCTCGAAGAGGGAGAGGCGGTCAGTCCGTGGGTGGCCGAAAACCTGCCCGCACTCGTCGAACAATGCCGCTCGGACGGAGCGGTTTCAATGGACGAGGCCGACCGCCAGATCGCCGCGCTGCTCGATCAATATTGCGGGACACCTTGCAAGGAGATGGCCGACCGTCCGGTGCTCGCCGGCAACAGCGTGCATAACGATTGGTTCCTGATGCGCAAATATTTGCCTCTGTTTGGAAGCCGTCTGCACTATCGTCTGCTCGATGTCTCCACCCTCAAGATCCAATGGCAGGACTGGGTGGAACAGCAGCCGTTCGATAAGGAAAGCGTGGAGCAGTTGAACCAATATTTCCCGGATGGCGGAATTTCTTCCGCCAACGCCCACGACGCCCTCTTCGACATCAAGGCCTCCATCGCCGAGCTATCCTTCTATCGCTCTAACTTGGATATGGCGAATAGATGACTTTCCCGCCGCAGGTGCGGCAGACCAACCGCCGTTGCCGCCGCTCGGCGGTATGTTTCCAGCAGCGGTTTTCGCAGGTGACGTGATAGCGAGGCGGTGAAAAGACCAATCGGTGGGTGCGTTCACCGGAGCAGCCGATCTCTCGTGCCCTGGCCTTCCAGACCGCATCGTGATTGTGTTTCTTGCCGACCAGCGCATGGGCGATTTCGTGAAGAATCGTGTCGCGGATATCCTCGTCGGAGGCGTTGCGCGCCAACTCGAAAGAGATGGAGATGAGCTTGTCATGAAAGTTGCAGCAACCCGCCCGCCGGGTGCTGTGGTCGAACCTGAACCGCCATTCATGCAATTCGTTCTGGTGTATCAAATCCAGCGCCAGTTGGAGGATGGTTTCCATTCGCTCTTCCCGATGCCGGGCCAACCGGTCGCGGGCAATCAGAAACTCGTATGGAACGGTGTATTCCTCGCTATCCACGCGAACAACCGCGCGCTTCGGGTTGGTGCGAACAATAATGCCTTTCAACGTATCGCCCCGGTATTTGAAGCTGACCGGATCATTCGGGGAAAAACGTGCGCGCAGTTTATCGACTTCGTTCAGCATGGGGGATTCTCGGCAATGGCCATGCGGTCGAGACCAGCTAGGTCGCGCTTGATTCGGATGTCGAGGTAGCCCAGTTTTTCCAGGCAGTGAAAAACGGCCTCGCCTTGGTCGAACCCAAATTCGAGAAAGAGCATTCCGCCGGGAACGAGGACGTAGCGCGCCTGCGTGGCGAGTTCCTTGATCAGCTCCATGCCGGAGGGGCCGCTGTCGAGCGCGGACTGGGGTTCGTGGTCGCGCACGGAGGGGGAGAGGGCTCTCCAGTCATCGGAAGCGATGTAGGGCAGGTTGGCCACGACGGCGTCGCAACTTTCCGGGGCGCAGTCGCCGAGCAGCGACTTGTTTAGCCAGAGAATTTTGTTTTCCAGTCCATGGGTTCGTGCATTCTCTTGGGCGAGAGCAAGGGCGCCTTCAGAGAGGTCGATGGCCTTGAAGGTGGCATCGGGCCGTTGTGTGGCGAGGGTGATCACAATGCAGCCGGTTCCGGTTCCGACATCGACGATCGTGGCGGGCTTGTTCTTCCAAACCTTGGAGCTGAGCACCTCTTCCACCAGAAGCTCGGTTTCGGGGCGGGGGATGAGTGCGCGCGGATCGCACTTGATTTCAAGCCCCCAGAAGTCGATGTGGCCAATTACATACTGCAACGGCTCTCCGCCCTCGATCCGCCCGGCGAGCGTCTCCAGTGCCTGTAGGCTTTCCGGGGAGCAGGGTTCGTCGCGAAGATAGATTTCCAGTGGTTTGCAGCCGAGAATGTGGGCAACCAACTCCTCCGCCACCCGTTTGGCGTTGTCGACGCCAGCGCCAGCCAAGCGGGATTGGACCGATTCAATTAGGCGGATGATTTCCATGGGATTTCCTACTCAATCCGTGCTATTCGCTCAAGTCATTTTTGATGAAGACGGTGGTCGGGGTGGGGGCATATTGAAGAAACCCCAGTTTGACAGGTTGCTAGCGCGATTTCCGGTATTGCTTGGGAGTCATGCCGATATCGCGGCGGAAGACCTGGGCGAAATAGTTGCTGCCGGAAAACCCGGCTAGTTCAGCGATCTGGGTTATGTCCAGCTGGGTGGTTGAAAGCAGTTGGCAGGCGGCTTCGATCCGGATGCGCCTTATGTAGCGGGCGGGTGAATCGCCGGTTTCGCGCTTGAATTCGCGGTAGAAGGTCATGCGGGACACGCTCTGGGTTTGGTTCATCACTTCGTCAACGGTCGCGCCTTGCGTGGCGTGCGACTCGATGTAGGCAGTGGCGGTCGCGATGTCGCTGAGTTGCGACGGGATGACTCCGGTTGAGCCCTGTGGAATCAAGGAAGAGCCGTTCACCTGCTGGATTTTGGATTCCGGTTTTTTGCCGCGAAGTAGGTTGATAGCCGTTTTCAGCGCGGTGGCTCCAATGCGCTCGGCAGGGACGTGGATGCTGGTGAGGTGGGGGAGGGTTTCAAGCAATTCTTCGAGTCCGTCGCCGCCGATCACCTGTATTTCCTCGGGAATCGCCAGTCCGAAGTGGCTGCAAATGCGAAGCAGATAGGCGGAAGAGTGTGATGTGGGACTATAAATCCCGACGGGCTTTGGCAGGCGTTGCAGCCATGCACCGATTTGCTCCAGCGCTTCGTCTTTCGGAGCTTGCATCAAATCTTCCATGTCAACGTAGCGATGGAAGTTGCTGAATGTGCCAGGATGGTCGTGCAAAAGTTGATGGCATATGTTCGCAAGGTTCTCGGCTGACTTTTTGCCTCCAGGAAAGAACAGGGCAAAATGGGTTAGCCCGTTGCGGAAAAAATGATTCAGGGCAAGATCGGTCGTTTCGGTGATGTTTCCTGTAATAACTGCATCGACAAGATCAGTGGTGATGGTATTCATGGAGATGAACGGGGTTTTGGGCAGGGTTTTTCGAAGTTTCTTCAACAAGGGGGTGTCGCCGAAAAAAACAACCAGTGCGTCGGGCTGCCAGTCAACCAACGGGTCGATTCCTTCCTCAGCCAGCGTCTCCACGAAATAGCGGCGCACCTCCAGGTTGGGGTAGGCCATCGCCCTTCGGCACAGGGCGGACATCATTCGGTGCCCTACCGAGCTGGAGAGGTCCATGACCAATGCGATTCGATAGGAGCATTCAGTATAGATATTCTGTCGGGGCATCGCCGCATCCTTTGTTTGTGTGAACCCATTTATCAAATGCAGCGGTCGGAATGTCAAGTTGATACAAAACCTGTGGCGTATTTTATACGTAAGTGCATAGACGATTTGGAATATTCCATCCTACCACCGCAAATTGAATTAGTTCTGGCGATTACGTCGAGCGTAACCAATAACGCCGTCATTGGAACCGGTACCAACGCCGTAGATCGCTGGCGGGACGCTGTTGGCATTGGATCTGGCTCTCGGCGATGCCGGCACTCCAATGCTAACCGGGTTTTCAACACGGTATTATTCGTTCCGGCTAACGGCCAGGCCGCCGGGGGCCTGGCAGGTGGCCATGACTTCCATGTTCAGGATGTTGACGTGTGCTGGACGGGAAATGCACCACGCCACGCACTCCGCAATGGCCGCGGGATCGAGCGGTTCAAGATCCGTGTAGACCGCTTCGGCCTTTTCCGCGTCGCCGCGGTAGCGGACCAGCGAAAACTCGCAGTCGCCCACCATCCCCGGCGCAATATTGCTGATCCGCACCGCCGTGCCCAGCAGATCGGTTTTAAGCCCGCGCGAGAAATGCTCCACAAACGCCTTCGTTGCGCCATACACATTGCCGCCGCGGTAGGCGTAGATTCCCGCCACGGAGCCAATGTTGACAATGTGCCCGCAGTTGCGTTCCACCATGCCCGGCAGGATGGCGTGGGTGACATTGCTCAGCCCCATGCAGTTGGTGGCAATCATCTCTTCCCAGTCGTCCCAGACAGCCTTCTGCGCCGGTTCGGTTCCCGCCGCAAGGCCGGCATTGTTAACCAGCACATCAATTGCGCGGAAGTCCTTCGGAAGCCCGTCAAACGCACGGCGGACGCCATCGGTGTCGCGCAGGTCGCACGTCAGGATATGGCAAGAGGCTTTCGGCTCCAGCTCTTCCACCAAGGCCTGGAGCCGTTCCGTCCGGCGGGCCACCAGCACCAGCTTGAACCCTTCGTTGGCCAGTTGCTTCGCAACCGCGCGTCCGATCCCGCTGGATGCGCCGGTCACCAGCGCCGTTCTGTATTCGTTTTGCATAAAGCCTTCCGTATTGTGCTGTTTTTTTTGGAAGATGCCGCATCCCGACCTCGGCCCGTTCAGTCGACAAGCCCGACAAGATGGTCGTGCTCACCCTTCTTTACCTTGAACTTTCTAGGATATTTATTGAGTAGCGCAGCAAACGTCTTGCACTCGTAGTTCGCTTCGTCAAACGTCGGATCCAACCGCTTGATAACGGGTCGGATCAAGGATTTAAGCACCCATTCATCACCCGATTTTGCCGAGATTTGCTTCATGGCCCTGGCGATAAGTTCAGCGGCATCCTTGACGACCACTTTGTCATCCTCGGACTCATCGATGACCGCGTTGCCTTCCACCATCAAGGATTCATAGTACTTGAATTCCGAGCAGCTGTTGGCCCAATGCTGATTGGTGGAGGCCTTGCAACCCACCCCGATCAATTCCCTCCCGGCCATCTTGATCTTCTGGGCCAACGGAATGAAGTCGCTATCCCCTCCCACCACCACAATGGATGAAATGTGCGGGAACCTTAGAACATCGTCCAAAGCATCCAGGGAAAGCTTGATGTCCGCCCCGTTCTTCGCCGAAGCGCCGGGGGGAAACATCTGGATCAGCTCGACGGATGTCTTAAGCAGCGCCTGCTTGTATTTCGAGTACCACTGCCAATTGCAATACGCCTTGTTTATCGCAATATTGCCGTATGATGCGGCAAAGTCGTAGACGGCCTGAACATCAACATAGACATCCTGGGGCTTGAAACGACTTGTTTTCTGATAGGAACCACTCCCGCTTTTTGCATCGCAAAGGCCTGCATGGATATTTTCAAAATCCCAATACATGGCCACCGTATCCTTTGACATGGCTTCTCCTGTTTTTTGCCCGGAATTATAGTCCCGTGCCCCAGGCACCTGCACGCAAAGCATCCTACATCCACCACGAATTTAGTCAAACCCGCGATCCTTCCGGAGCCATTTTCCGACCCGCGCGGAAGTGGGCTGCAGCCACATCCACAAGATTGGCGACATAGATTGCGAGCGCCGCGATAAACGCGGGGAGCAACCGGCCCGGATGGATATCCGGTTCGTAGGTTTCAAACTCAAACCCCATCCGGTAATAGCTAATAATCAAGCTTCCCGCCACCCCCATGAAGACCACAAAGGCCGCTGCAAAGGTGAGTAGAAAAAGTGCGCCCGCCCGCCACCGCCGCTGAACAAACTGCCCAACTCCCGGACAGACAAAGGCCGAGAGCAGCATCGGGATTCGGGAGGGTGGTTTTGGTTTCATCTGGGTTTTTGAATTCACGGATGAACCACTTTGCCAAACTACTCAGGCTTGTTCCGATCCCCGGCAGGCGGTTCGTCCTTTATTCCTTGCTTCCGCTTTCGCTTTTCTTCCTGCTTTTTTTTCTTGGCCAGTTCTTTTTGACGCTTTTCGTACGAGTAGTTTGGTTTTGCCATTTGAACTCCTGATTTAATTGATTGGGATTGTATAGCGCATCCGGGGCCCATTTCTCGCACCCAAACCGCCGCCATCTTGCCGCCAAGGTGGCGGCGGTACGTACCGCAGGCATCCTACCTGTCCTGTTTAAAGTTTCAGATGGCTAAAAGATCGAGCCGACCGGCGGCATCGCGCAGACGTTTGCCTTTGGTCAGGAGTCTGGCTTTGCCCAGCTTGCAGGAGGCGAGCAGGTGGCAATCGATCAGTCCAATTCCCAGCCCCATCAGCTTGTGTTTCTCGATAAAGAACAGCACTTCGTCGTCGTCGGCCTTGTCGATGTGGGGCAGGGCGTGCAGGAGCGAAATAATCTCCTTGCGATTCTTCAGGTTTCCGCAGGCCAGCTCCCCGATAATGAAGGGGTGGATCGCCACATCGCCATCGTTAAGCAACGCAGAAAGCGCGGCGTTCCCCGAACGCAAATGGTCGATCCAAATGGACGTGTCGACCAAAACCATCAGGCAGCGCTCCGGCGACGGGGAACGGCCTTGAGATCCTTTTCCGTTCCGCCAAGTGCCGCGAGCCTACGGCTGCTCTCCTTCGCAATCAGCGCCTCCAACCCGCACCGCACCAATACCGTCTTCTCCTTGATCCCCGTCAAACGAGCCGCCTCAGCCATGATCTGGTCATCAATATTCAATGTCGTTTTCATGCATATGTGTATGGTCTAAATATATGGGTTTGTCAAGGAGGCGTTTTGTCCTTAATCTCGAATATTGAAACCTGTTCCTACTACCTATCTCATCGATACTGTTCCAGTTTGCCCATCAGCACGGTTTTCATGCGCGGCTTGTCGTCTGGGTAGAGCGAGACGAGCTTTTTGCCCTGCTGCTGGTAGAGCTGCTGTTTCTTGAGCATGCCGATTTTGTAGTCGGCGGTATCCATTCCCCAGTACTCGATGTAGACGTCGAACTCGGGCAGGTAGAAGTCGGGGCGGATGGCGTAGCCGTCGAGGATGCGGAAGCGTTCGTCGTAGCGGTAGCGAATGTTTTTGGCGGCAAGGATTTCGGCGATCATCCGCTCGCCGGCGGACTGCACCCAGGTTCCATCCTTGGCGCGGATTTTCTTTTGCAGCTCGACCTTGGTTTCGAAGTTGCGGCGTTCGAGGAAAACCTCGTCGAAGCAATAGTTGCAGAACGGACGCTGGAAGGCTTTTTGCGCACGGGCGAATTCGTCGGGCTCCAACTCGACACCGCAGCGTTGGCAGCAATGGACTGCTTGCTTCTCTGCGATGCGCAATGCCTCTTCGATAGTTTCGACAGCGAGTTTGGCATCCCGAGTGT
The DNA here is from genome assembly GCA_030630445.1 of Kiritimatiellales bacterium. GTDB lineage: Bacteria > Verrucomicrobiota > Kiritimatiellia > Kiritimatiellales > Pontiellaceae > Pontiella. The sequence continues at coordinate 8,571 of DAOVNC010000032.1, forward strand.
TGTATTCAGGTTCAACGGGGCTGATTGCCATGTCGCGCAAATCCGACAACGCACTTTTTGACGCCGTTCCATAGGCCTTGAGCGCCTTCACGGCATATTGCCGCACCTGCGGTTTGGCGTCGCGGAGCATCGGAACGAGAGCGGAGACAGCTTTTTTTGCATCAGCCAGCCCAGCCAGCTTCCCGATGGCCGATGCCGCGAGGCGCCGAACATTGGCGGCAGGAGAGCGCACCAGTTCGGCCAGCTCCGGCAAGGCGGCTGGATCGCCGGAGTTGCCCAGCTCCACGGCCCGCTCCCTAAACTGCTTTTCGAGCTTGCTGTCCATTAATGCGCTTCCAGCCAGTTCTCCCCAGTTCCAGACTCAACCAAGATCGGAATCTCCATGGGGATGGCGGATTTCATTTTTTCTTCGATGAGGGGAATGAGGTCGTCGGCTTCGTCGGGCGCCAAATCGAAGACGAGTTCGTCGTGAACTTGGAGGAGGAGCTTGGTTTTGGACTTTTTCTCTTCGAGCATTTTTTGGATGTCGATCATGGCAATCTTGATCATGTCGGCGGCGGTGCCTTGGATGGGGGCGTTGATGGCGTTGCGCTCGGCGCCGCCGCGGACCATTTGGTTGCGGGCGTTGATGTCGCGAATGTAGCGGCGGCGGCCGGTGATGGTTTCGACGTATTCGTGCTTTTGGGCAAACAGGATGGTTTCGTCGAGGTAGTCCTGCACACCGGGATAGTTGGCGCGGTATTGCTCGATGATTTCCTGCGCTTCCTTGCGCGGAATGCCGAGGCGCTTGCCTAGGCCAAAGGCGGAGATGCCGTAGATGATGCCAAAGTTGACCATCTTGGCTTTGCTGCGCATTTCGCGGGTGACGTTGGCTTGGTCGACGCCAAAGACGCGGGCGGCGGTGGCGGTGTGGATATCTTCGCCATGGATGAAGGCTTCGCGCAGGTGCTTGTCGCCGCTAAGCTCGGCCATGATGCGCAACTCAATCTGGGAATAGTCGCAGGCGAGCAGGGTGAAACCTTCGCGTGGAATGAAGGCGCGGCGGATTTCGCGACCCTCCTCGGTGCGGATCGGAATGTTTTGCAGGTTTGGATTCTCGGAGGAGAGCCGTCCGGTGGTGGTGACGGCTTGGCGGAAGGTGGTATGGACACGACCGCTTTTTGGAAAGACTTCCTGCGGCAGGGCATCGACGTAGGTGCTTTTGAGTTTGGCCAGCGATCGGTATTCGAGAATCTTCCGGACAATCTCGTGTTCGGGCGCGAGATCGGACAGCACTTCCTCGTTGGTCTGGTATTGCCCTGTTTTGGTTTTCTTGGGCTTTTCAACGAGTTTCATTTCGTCGAAGAGGACTTCGCCGAGTTGCTTGGGGGAGTTGAGGTTGAAGTCGTGGCCTACGGTTTCGTAGACGGAGGCTTCGAGGCACTGGATTTTTTCGGCGAGGATTTCGGAATATTTCCCAAGGGCCGGGACATCGAGGTTGATGCCGTTGTGTTCCATCTGCGCGAGCACGGGCATGAGCGGGGTTTCGATTTCGTAGAAGACGCGCTCCTGTCCGCGCTCCTTGAGCATGGGTTTGAGCTTGCGCCAGAGCTGGAGGGTGATGTCGGCATCCTCGGCGGCATATTCGCAAAGTGCGTCGAGATCGACGTCGCGCAGCGTTTTTTGCGAACTCTTCTTTTCGCCGATGAGCGCGGTGATCGGGACGGGGGAATAGTCGAGCAGGCTTTCGGCCATGTGATCCATGTTATGGCGCTGGTCGGGATCGATGAGATAGTGTGCGAGCATGGTGTCGAGCAGCTCACCGCGCACTTCGATGCCATTCCATTTCAGGACGCTGATATCGTATTTTAGATTTTGGCCCACCTTGCGGACATCGGGGTTTTTTAGGATGGGAAGAAACTTTTCCAAGGCTTGGAGGGTTTGCTCGCGGTCGGGCGGAAGGGTGACGAACCATGCTTCGTGCGGCTTGATGGCGAACGATATGCCGATCAATTCGGCGGTACGGACATCGAGTCCGGTGGTTTCGGTGTCGAAGCAGACCTCGTAGCAACCGGATAGTTTTTCGGCCAGCGCATCGCGTTCGGCGGCGGTGGTGACGAGGTGATATTTATGCTTTACGTCCTTGATGGTTTTGAACGTCGGGACGGGTTCCATCATTTCCGGTTGCTGCGCGGCGGCAAACTCGAACAGGTCGCCCTGGCCGGACGTGGCCGCCGCGACCGCCACGGTGACCGGGGTGGGGGATTCTCCGAACAAGCGCTTGATGAGGCTCTTGAATTCCAATTCGGTAAAAAGGAGCTTCAACTGGTCGTCGTTGCGTTCGCCAATCAACAGCTCCTCCGGGGTTTCCTTCACCGGCACGTCGCATTTGATGGTGACGAGCCGTTTGGAGAGCAGGGCCTGCTGCTTGTTGGCCTCGACTTTTTCCTTCTGCTTGCCTTTGAGCTGGGCGGTGTTTTCGAGCAGGTTTTCCACCGAGCCAAACTGGGCGATGAGTTTTTGCGCGGTCTTCGGCCCGATGCCCGGAATGCCGGGAACGTTGTCGGCGGAATCGCCCGCCAGCCCTAGGATATCGATCACCTGTTCAACCTTTTCGATGTTCCATTGTTCGAGAATTTTCGGCACATCCAACAGTTCGCCGGAGCGGCCCATGCCGGGCTTGAGCATAAAGGTGTGTTCGTCGACGAGCTGGGCATAGTCCTTGTCGGGGGTGACCATGTAGGTGTCGAAACCCTGTTTTTCGGCGGTGCGGGCGAGGGTGCCGATCACGTCGTCGGCCTCGAAACCGGGATATTCGAGTACGGGAATGTTGAAGGCGTTAAGCAGGTTTTTAATATGCGGGACGGCGGTGCGGACTCCTTCCGGGGTCTCGTCGCGCGTGGCCTTGTATTCGGGATATTCCACATGCCGGAAGGTTGGGCCGTGGGTATCGAATGCCACGGCGATATGCGTTGGATCGTAGGTATGCATGATATCGAGCAGCGTGTTGATGAAGCCAAAGACGGCGGAAACGTCTTCGCCATTGGAGTTGATGCGTGGGTTGCGGATCATGCCGAAGTAGGCGCGGTAGACAACCGCCATTCCGTCGATCAGGAAGAGTTTCTTGGTCATAGTGGATTCCTTTGCGTACTGCGTGTTGCGTACTGCGTACTGCGTACTGCGTACTGCGTATTGCTGTTCAACTGTGAGCCGCGAATGCTACAGGGTCTGCTTTCCAATGTCTGGAAAATCCTGTATTAAATTCCACTCATTGGAAAGGAGTTAGCCATGAAAAAAGTGTTGTTGATTGCATTGATGGTTGCGGGGATCTCGCTGGCGGCGGAGCCGAAGGGCAGGTATGCGATTGTTCTTCAGGCGGGCAACGAAACGAACGAGGGCATGGCGCGCGCGGTGCATGCGCTGCTCTACGCGCGGGAGCTGGCGGAAAAGGGATACGAGGTCGTGTTGATCTACGATGGCGCCGGAACGGGCTGGGCCAGCGAACTGCGCAAGCCGGAGAATCCGCTCCACAAGCACTACATAAAACTCAAGGAATTGGGCATGGTGGAGGAAATCTGCGACTACTGCGCGAAATCCTTCGGTGTGAAGGACGATCTCCCGGAACAGCAAAAGAAGCTTTTGGTCGGCGACTATGAAGGCCATCCAAGTCTCGTCAAGTGGATCGAACGCGGCTATCGGATTATTGTTTTGTAGGCTTCTTCCAGCCGTTTCGCGGAAACCTTGACGGGGGTCTTGATTTCGGGGGCGAAGCGGTTGACGCGGAACTCTTCGAGCAACATGGCGAATTCAATCAGGTCGTGGGCCGACCCAATGTCGTCGCATTCGAGCAACTTGTCGTTGAGCTGGTTTTGGAAGGGTTCGACCTCAGCTAGCTTGCGCAGGTCGGTGGGGGCGTTGTTACGGATGCGCTGGATGCGGATCTGCATCGCTTTGAGATAGCGCGGGTAGCGGGTGAAAACATCCTTGGTCTGGAGAAACCCGGGGCGGAACAAAAAGGCGAGTTGCATTTCGAGATCGTGGCGCGAGTCGTATTCACCGGACAGATCGTCGAGGGCCTCGGCGATTTTTTCGCGTTGCTCCAGCATATCTTCGAGGAGGCCTGCGTTTTCTTCCGCGATTTCGTAGAGCGTGGAGCGCGCATCCGCCGCACGCTTTGCAAAGGTGGCGGCATCGCGAAGTTCCAACCGCCCGTCGTTGGTGAGCGCTTCATGGATGGTGGCATCGAAAAAGTCCGTCAAAAAGTTTTCGTCGATGGCCGAGACTGCCAGCTGGATCATGGGGGGGAGCGGCGGGCGCTTCTCGACATACTTCACTTGGTCGGCCTGCTGGATACGGAAGAGGTGGGTGAGTCCCGCGCGGTGCGAAGCCTCCGCATCGGCATGGCTCAGGAAGACCCGGCGACCCACGCCAGCGGCCTCGCTGGTGATGAATTCGGGAAGCACATCGCCCGGCCATGTTTTCTGCGGGGGAAGCGTCCATTTGGCAAAGGCTAGTTCAGTGCTGCTACGGTGGGCGGTCAGACGGTGCTCGTCCGAAACCGAGGCGTGTACCCGGACGATTTTGTCGCCGTCGGTTTCAATCACCTTCATGCGCAGGAATTCGGGCAGGGCCGATTCGTCAAAATCGGTGGCATCTATTGGAATCCTGAATTCCTGTTGCAAATACGCTGAAAGCGCATCCAGCAGCGGTTGTTCGAATATCATACTTTGTGAAGTATGAGATGGTGGTTCACCCTTTAAAATCAGGGGGTTTGTATCTCCCATACTTAATGAAGTGTGATGAAACGCCTTTGCGGTTTTATCAATGGGCGCAATGGTGGTGCGTAGGTTTTTCGGGAGTGTGCGCAGGAGGCGGCTGACCTTTTCCTCCAGCCAGCCAGGTACGAGCCAGTCGGGTGCCCAGTTGGGCAGGAAGGCCAGTTTGACCGTCGGGCAGACGAGGGCGATGCCGTCGAGCTCTTCGCCGGGGTCGAAGGTGTAGACAAGCTGGAACTCTTCATGGTGGAACGTCAGCGAATCGGGATAGTCGGCGGGCGTGATTGGCGTGGTTTGCGGAAACATCGCATCGGCCATCCGCATGGCGATGCGGGCGCGGGTTTTACGGACCCATTGCTCCAGTGTCTTGACGGAATAGACGTCTGCCGGAAGCAGGCGGTCGAAGTGGTCGAAGATGGCATCGTGGTCGAGCAGCGCGCCGGGGCGACGGATTTTTTCTTCCAGCGCGGCAATGTCGTCGAGCATCCGGTGGTGCAGCTTTAGCCATCCGCCATGCGTGGTCATGTTTCCGGGAGCCATGCCGTCGCGGATAAAGATTTTCCGCGCCGCTTCCGGGTTGAGCGGGCCATAGTGTACGGGTCGCCCATCGAGCAGGGTCAGGCCACCGGACACGATGGATTCCTTGGCATAGACGAATCCTTTCCCTGGACTCCACTCCGGTTTTTTATAGACGGATTTGCAGAGGTGCGGGGCAACATCCTCCAGCCATTCCGGGTTGATTTCCGCGACCATGCGCGCATAGAGCTTGGTGGTTTCCACCAGCGCGAAAACCATCACCCATTCCGGCGGCTTCTTGAAGAGGCCGGAACCGGGGAAAATGAAAAACTTGCGGTTGCGCGCGGCGGTGAACTCGCGCTCTTCGCCCTTCAATCCGATGTTGGTCGGCAAGCCTGCCAGCAGGCTGCGGTGGATGAGGTCGTAGTGGGTTTGTGGCGCGGGCTTTCCAGCCTGCGCAGGGCAGGCAAGAATGTCGGCCCCACATGATTTAAGATCCTTCCAAAGATTGCGCCACTCCATAACGCGGCGGTAGTTGATGAAGTTTTTTTTGCAGAGCTTGCGCAGCTTGCCGTGCGATCCTCCCGCACCGCGTTCGGCTTCAATGAAGTTCCAAAGGTTGAGGATGGTGATGAAGTCGGATTTTGGATCCATCCATTGTTTGTGGGCCAGGTCGGCGGCCTCGGCTTTTTCGGTGGGGCGCTCGCGCACATCCTGGATCGAGAGGAAGGCAACTAGCACGAGGATCTCCGGCAGTGCGCCTTCGTCGCGCGCCTGAACGATCATGCGGGCGAGGTGCGGGTCGGTCGGGAAACGGGCAATGTCGCGGCCAAGTTGGGTGAGCTTTCGATCTTCATCGATCGCGCCGATGTCCTGCAAGGCTTTATAGCCTTCGCGCACGAGTGCGGGCTGCGGCGGGTCGAGCAGGGGGAATTGTTCGATGGGCGGCAGGCCGAGCAAATCCATTTGCAGGATGACGCCCGCGAGCGAGGTGCGCCGGATTTCGGGGTCGGTATATTGCGCGCTGCCCTCGAACGTGTCCTTGTCGTAGAGATAGATGCAGATGCCGTCGGTCACGCGGCCGCACCGCCCGCGACGCTGCCGCGCGCTTGCCTGCGATACCTGCTCGACCTGCAAGCCCTGCACCTGCGTGCGCGGATTGAAGCGGCTCAGCCGCACCTGCCCCGAATCGATCACATAGTGGAT
>DAOVNC010000385.1 GCA_030630445.1 Kiritimatiellales bacterium
AAAGAGTGCGGAGTGGTGGATCGCCTTTCCGATACCGCGCAGAACTCGCTGATCAATATTGTGACGATCATGCTCGGTCTGGCCGTTGGCTCCAAGCTGGCCGCCGACAAGTTCCTGAACGCCGATACGCTGGGCATCCTCGGGCTGGGACTCGCCGCCTTCATCATCGGCACCGCTTCCGGCGTATTGCTCGCCAAGCTGATGAACAAGCTCAGCAAGGATCAGATCAACCCGCTCATCGGTTCCGCCGGCGTTTCCGCCGTGCCGATGGCTGCGCGCGTGGCCAACAAGGTCGGCCTCGAAGCCAACCCGCAAAACTTCCTGCTCATGCACGCCATGGGCCCGAACGTCGCCGGCGTCATCGGCTCCGCCGTCGCCGCCGGGGTGCTGCTCGCGCTCGTGGGCTAAAGGTTCCAAATCTTGGAGTTCGAAAAGGGCCGCTGGAAAGCGGCCCTTTTTGTTTTTAGCCCTTGAAGTTTTTGTGGCAAACTCCCTGTTTACTGGAACGTTTTAAACAGGGAGGAGGATTATGGAACTGTTGGTTGCGGCAATGATTGCGGTTTCTTCGCAGGTGACGGACGTCACGGTGTACAACGACCGGGCGCAGGTGGTGCGCACGGCGGAAGTGGAATTGAAGCAGGGGATCAACAAGCTGCGGTTCGAGGATCTTCCAGAAGCGATCGATTCGCGCGGCATCCAGGTCGACGGTTCCGGCGCGGCCACGGTGCTCGATGTCCGCTTCAAGATTGAAAACCTTAAGGAGATTCCCCAGGAGGTGTGGAAGGAGCTCCATGCCGAGCAGGAAGAACTGGCGCAGGACGAGAAAGCCGTTTTGCAGCGCATTGAAGTGCTGCGGCAGGCGAAGGACTTTCTCCGGCAGATTGGATCAAAGGTGACCCATCAGGCCGAGACGGAGGCCGAACCGGAGCTGAACCCAGAGAGTTGGGAAAAGATGCTCGCGCTCTACACGGGCAAGAACACGGAATACGATGAAGGCATCCGCGATGCCGAGGTGGAGCTGAAGGAAATCCGCGAAGCCTTGGGCAAGGTGCGCGCCGAGATTGCCGCCCAGGGCGCCAATCTCCGCAAGCAACGCCGGGTGGTAGAGGTGGACCTCGAAACCGCGAAGGCGGGTAAGGCCACGCTGAAGCTTTCCTATATCGTGCGCGGCCCCAAGTGGATCCCGACCTACGACGTGCGCGTGGATACCGAAACCCGCGAGATGGAGGTGAAATATTTTGCCCTCGTCCGCCAGAGCACCGGCGAGGATTGGAAGGATGTCGCCCTCAAGCTCTCCACCGCCAATCCCGGCCTCGGTGGCCAGCATCCCAATATCCAACCTTGGCGCATCAATGTGGCCAAGCCAGCTAGCGGTATTGTTGCTGTGGTGGAAGTTCATCGCTACCCGCAGGACTACAGTGTGGAAACGGGGCAAAAAACCGCGCCGGTCGTGAAGTCTCAGGACTGGGAGGATTTTGATCGGGGGGATGTGCTTTCTGCACCTCGTGTTGGAACGAGGGGGGCGACGGCCTCGGCTCAAGGGGCATCGGTGGTGTTCGGGGTGAAGGGTAAAAGTGAAATCGATAGCGACAATGTTGAGCATCGGGTTGCGATTTCCACAATCAAGATGCCCGCCCACCTTCGCTATTCAACCGTTCCGAAAATGGACAAGCATGCCTACCTGAAGGCGAAAGGCACCAATCCGGCGGACTATCCTTTCCTGAAGGGCAATGCCAATATATTCATGGATGGAAGCTACGTCGCGACTTCGCAGCTCAAGTTGGTGGCCCCTCAGGAGGACTTCTGGATCTTCCTCGGAGTCGATGAAAGCATCAAGATCGAGTACAAGCTGGTAAAGCAATACGAGAGTAGCGAGGGCTTCCGAGGGCGCACCGTCCGGCACTCCTTCGAGTATCTGTTCCGGGTTAAGAACACCCATTCCGAACCGGAGGAACTCATTATTTTTGACCAACTCCCGATCTCGGGGAATGAAGAGATCAAGGTTAAGCTCGTTGAGCCGAAGTATTCGGAGAATACGGATGCGTTGGAGATCAATAACGAGAAACGCATTAAGTGGTTCCTTGTCTTGGAAGCCGGCGAGGAACGGGATGTTCCTTTCAGCTTCCAGGTGGAAGCGCCGAAGGATATGAAAATCGGCGGGCTTGAATGAAAATCCCTTTCACTAAAATGCACGGGGCGGGGAACGACTTTATTGTGGTCGACGATCGTGCGCTAACGTTCCCGGTTGCGGGCAAGGGGTTCATTGCTCGCATTGCCGCGCGCCGCACGGGAATTGGTTGCGACGGAATCATCCTGCTCCAGCCGTCGGATGCCGCCGACCTGAAGATGCGGTTCATCAATCCCGACGGCAACGAGGTGGGGATGTGCGGCAACGGGGCGCGCTGCTTTGCTCGGCGGGCTTTCGATCTCGGCGCGGCTCCGGAAAAGATGGCGATCGAGACAGGTGCAGGAATCGTGCGCGCCGAGGTGCTGGGTGATCAGATCCGACTGACCTTGACCGATCCGTCGGATTGGCGCATGGGACTTGACGTCGGGCAGGAACAGCCGGTCGATTTTGTTAACACGGGCGTCGAACACGCCGTGGTGCGGGTGGATGATTTGGACGGGCTGGATCTCCCGAAGCTTGGAAGCGGGATTCGGCACCATGAATTGTTTGCGCCGGCGGGAACGAACGCCAACTTTGTGAAGGTGGAGGCGGATGGCACGTTGTCGCTGCGCACGTACGAGCGGGGGGTGGAGGCGGAAACACTGGCCTGCGGAACGGGAGCGACGGCTGCGGCGCTGGTTGCGGCACGGCAAGGTTGGGTTCAATTGCCGGTTGCGGTGCATTGCGCGGGAGGCTACGATTTGACCATTGATTCAGGCGATGGAGGAACGACGCTTTCGGGAGGCGCTACAACCGTTTTTGAAGGGGAGGTCGAATATGGAGATTGGATTTAGCCTAGGTTCGAATATGCACAACCGCAAGCGGTTGCTGATGCAGGCGAAAACCCTTCTTCTGTCTGCGCCACGTACGCAGTTTGTGGACCAGTCGCCGATCTATGAAACCACCCCAATCGATGTGAAACCGGAATATGCGGGCATGGCCTACCTGAATTCGGTGGTCATTATGGAGAGCGAATTGCCTCTTGAAAGCTGGCTCTCCTATATTGGAAAGATTGAAACCAACCTGGGACGCGAGCGGACGGAAGACCGCAATGCCCCGCGGACGATCGATATCGACATCATCTATGCCGGCGACCAGATCATTGATGGCGGTGGTTTGGAAGTGCCGCACCCGCGCTGGGCGGAGCGCCGGTTCGTGGTGCAGCCGCTGTGCGATGTGCGGCCGGAACTGGTGGTTCCC
>DAOVNC010000065.1 GCA_030630445.1 Kiritimatiellales bacterium
TATTGAGGCTGGAGAGATTGCTCACTATTCTTCCTTTGTTTAGTGGTTTTTATGATTGAAGAATAGTAGCATCTTTCCTTTTCTGGCTAAACATATTTCATCTTTAAATAAGCGGTTTTTGAGGGGTTTTGCAAAAGGCTCAGAATACGATATATTTTTCCCATGACTCCGCTCATTGAAGAATCGCAGCGGCCGGCTGGTTTCCGAGTTCAACAGCATAATCGAGCGGGGTTTTTCCGTTGGTCGCCTTGATGGTTTTGTCGGCGCCGTTTTCCAGCAGCAGGTTGATCATTTTCGGACTGGCCGAAGCTGAAGCCTCGTGCAGCGGGGTTCCGCCGCGCTTGCTCCGCAGATCAACCTTCGCACCCTTTTCGAGCAAATAGGCGGCCACCTCGACGCGATCCTTCTCGGCGGCATAGTGTAGCGGACTCCAGCCCTCGTCGTCGCGCGCGCCGATATCCGCCCCGTTTTCAACCAGCAGCTTGACGAGCTCCAGGAAGTTGCGCTCGGCCGCAAAATGCAACGGCGTCTTTTCGGTACCGGTCAAGGGGTTCATTTCCGCATCGGTCTCAATCAGCACGCGTGCGCATTCGGCTTGTCCGCGCACCGCCGCAAAGTGTAGCGGAGTCCAGCCTTGCTTGTTTTTCTCGTTCACATCCGTACCCAGCAGAAGATGGTTGCGCACATCGTCGGCATCTCCCTTGGCAATCGCGTGCAGAATGCTTTTGTTTTTCACGACAATCGGATCTGCCGACAGAACACCGCTGATCGGCACGTCCATGCCGGTCGACCAGACGATGGCGTTGAGAACCAATTTGCGAAAATCGGGTTGCGCCCAATTACTGAGAAAATGCCCGCCCGTAAATCCAAACGCATTGGATCCATAGGCCCACGCAAGGATGTGCGCTTTGCCCTTCTCTTCGGGAGGCACGGCTTCCATCAAGGGAGTGATCGCCCCGAACTTTAAGTTGTAGTACCACTCGTCCTTAAGCTCGAAAGGTTTCACCCCAGTGGTGATGGCATGCTTCGCCAGTTTTGGGTTTTTCATCGTCCATTCGGGGTTTTGCGACTGGCTCTCATCGTAGTAGCCGCCGATCACCTTCATCAGTATTTCGTTCAGCAGGCCGGGTTCGCCATCGACGGCATAGTGCAGGAAAACCATGCCAACGCCGCGCTCCACCAACGCCTGCAACTCCGTTTCATGGCCAAGCGCCACATGCTTCTTGTCGCCATCGCAATAGACCACCAAGACGTCGATGCCCTCCAGCACGCCGGGTTCCGGCCACGTGTCGTATTGGATCGCCGTCTTGATACCCATCCCCGATTCACCGAGCGCCTTGGCCAGCGCCTTGCACCCATCATGGAACTCATGCTCATTCCATCCGTGGCTTGGCGTGCCGGCAACAAACAGGATCGACTTGGATTCTCCTGCGTGGACAGACAGCAGGCATGCGAACAAGGCAGACAGTAATCGTATTTTCATCATAAAATCTCCAAAGGTTGGAATCTACCGCAATCCCCCGCCCACTTCCAGCCAAGATCGCAGATGGAGCATCCTGCATATTATCCTTTCCAATCACCGCAAAATCTGGACAATGCGCAAGCTTCTGCCTGTTGGCAGAGCGGTTGATAATGAGTGGTTGATCGTTGCAGGAGAGCTGGACAACCCCTATCAACAAACACCCAACAACTAAATACCATGGCACTACTCAGTCTACAAAATCTACACAAGGCATTTGGCGGGCCGCTGCTGCTGGACGATGCGACGCTGCAAATCGAGTGCGGCGAGCGCATCTGCCTAGTCGGGCGCAACGGCGAAGGCAAGTCGACCCTGCTAAAGATCGTCAGCGGCTTCATCGAACCCGACTCCGGCGAGATTATCCGCCAGCCGGGGCTGAAGGTTCGCCGCCTGCGGCAGAATGTGCCGCATGATTTGACGGGAACCGTCGAAGCGCTGGTATTCCAAGGATTGGAGGATCCACACGACGACTGGACATCGCACCAGTCGGTCGACAAAGCCGTTTCGCTGGTCGGGCTGGAGAATGGATGGAAGTTCGAGGAGCTTTCGGGCGGTCAAAAGCGCCGCGTTCTGCTGGCTCGGGCGCTGGTGTGCGATCCGGATATCCTCGTATTGGACGAACCGACCAACCACCTCGACATTGAATCCATCCAATGGTTGGAAAACTTTCTCGGTCGCTACAAGGGTACGCTGCTTTTTGTGACGCACGACCGCACCTTCCTGCGCAAGCTCGCCACCCGGATCGTGGAAATCGACCGTGGGCGACTGCACAACTGGGCATGCGACTACGACACCTATCTAAAACGCAAGCAGGCACTGCTCGACGGCGAGGCCGAGCAATGGACACAATTCGACAAGAAACTTGCACAGGAAGAAGTCTGGATCCGCAAGGGCATCAAGGCGCGCCGTACCCGCAACGAGGGGCGCGTGCGCGAGTTGGAGAAAATGCGGAGCAGTCGAAGCCAACGGCGCGAGCGTACCGGCTCGGTCAACATGCAATTGACAGAGGCGGGACTCTCTGGCCGCAAGGTCATCACGGCCAAGAACATTTCATACGACTATGATGGACTTCCAATCATTGGAAACTTTAGCACCGGCATCATGCGCGGCGACAAGGTCGGCATCATCGGCCCGAACGGCTGCGGCAAGACCACGTTGATCAAGCTGCTGCTTGGCGAGCTACAGCCAATGAGCGGCACGGTCGACCACGGTACCAAGCTGGAGGTGGCCTATTTCGACCAGCACCGCGCCACGTTGGACGAAACCCAAACTGTCGCTGAAAACGTCTGCACCGAGGAATTCATCACCATCGGAAACGTTAAAAAACATGTACTCGGCTATTTGCAGGATTTCCTGTTCACACCCGACCGCGCACGCCAAAAGGTTGGTGTTCTTTCCGGCGGCGAGCGCAACCGCTTGCTGCTGGCCAAGCTTTTCACCAAAGCCTCGAACGTACTGGTGCTCGACGAACCGACCAACGATCTCGACGCGGAAACGCTGGAACTGCTCGAAGAACTGCTGGCCAACTACGAAGGCACGCTCCTGCTTGTCAGCCACGACCGCTCGTTCCTGAACAACGTCGTCACCAGTACGCTTGTTTTCGAGAGCGAAGGCCAACTCAACGAATATCCGGGCGGCTATGACGATTGGCTTAGCCAAAGGCAAGCGGCACTAGGCACCAGGCAACAGAAAGATACCCGGCAACCTGCAAAACAAAAGGTGACGCGAAAACTTTCCAACAAGGAACGGGAGGAACTTGCAACCCTGCCGAAACTGATCGAGCAGCTCGAAGCCGAGCAAGAAGCGCTTCACCAAGCCATGGCCGACCCCGCCTTCTACCAAAAAACAAAAAATGAAATCGCCGATGAAACCGCCCGTGCGGAAGCCATTCCGAAAAAACTCGAAGAAGCTTTTGAACGCTGGGAAGAACTGGAGAGTCTATGACACCAAACCACGGAATCATCGGTTCTCCGCCGCCCCCCCTTCGGCGGATCCGATGAGGAAGTGCGATACTCGGAACCCTAAGGTTAAGGTCGCATTTTCAATCTTTCCGTGGTTTTCTCTTTGTTTACGAGGCATTTCCAATGAAACGGCTGATTTGGAACAAGCATACTAAACTGATACTCAAACATGCAGCGGGATGGTTTTGTATCGTTGTCGGAATCATCATGCTCATCACCCCCGGGCAAGGCATCCTGACCCTTCTGATCGGGGTCTATCTGCTGGCCGACGAAATTCCCGTCTTTGGAAGGCTCAAGGCGTGGCTGCACCGAAAATTTCCCAAAACCGCCGACTATGTCCACCACAAGGGCGAGCAACTAAAGGCCAAATTCCATAAGAAAGAGCCGTAGACCAGCCCTCTCTACAAATTCAGATCGGCGTTGAGTTGAATACTCTCTCCCGGCTTGAAGGATAGATCGCGGGTCTTCTGGCCGTAGCGCACGCGGCACGTCGTTCCCTTTCGGTTGTGAAGGGTCGCACCCACGAGTTGGCCGTCCTTCCATGCCATGTCGACCTCGAAACCTCCACGAGCCCGCAACCCCTTGACTTTGCCGCTCGCCCATGCCTGCGGCAAGGCGGGAAGCAGATCAAGGATATGGGGGCCTGCGTCTGGGTGCGTGACGCGCTCATGCGATTGCAGCAGCATCTCCGCAACGCCGGCGGTGTAGCCAAAGTTGCCGTCAATCTGGAACGGGGGATGCGAATCCAACAGGTTGGCGTAGAGTTTTCCCGAGATCAGGTTGCCCATCAGTTTCATGGCGTGGTCACCATCCCGCAGGCGGGCCCACAGGTTGATCTTCCATCCCATGCTCCAACCGGTTGCGGCATCGCCACGGTAGTTCATGGACTGGATGGCGGCCTGCATCAGTTCCCCATCGCGGCCGGTCAGGATTTGGCGGCCGGGATAGACGGCGTACATCATCGAGACATGGCGGTGTTTGTCCTTGTTGGCGTTGCTTTCGAGTTTCGGGTCTCGCCATTCACAAAGCTGACCGTACTGGCCGACCTTTGGCGGTTGCAGGCGCGCACGAAGCTTCGTAAGTTTCCTGCAAAATGCGGCATCCTTTCCGAGCGTTTTCCCGGCTTCGATGCAGTTCGTGAACAGATCCCAGATGATCATGGTCTGGTAGTAGGCACCGTCGCTGAGCGGCCCGTGTTCGGGTGAGTAGCTGGGATTCACGGCCAGGTAGCCTCCCTCGACTTCCTGTAGATTGTCGACCCAGAACTCGGCTGCGCCCTTGAGAATGGGCCAGGCATGCTTCCCGAGATAATCGAGGTCGCGGGTGAACGCGTAATGGTCCCAGATATTCTGGCAGAGGAACGCACCGCTTTCGGCTTCCATCATGTGTATGCCGCGTCGTGGTCCGGGCGGCGTGTAGCCCCAGATGTTGGCACTGTGGTGGACGACCCAGCCGCGTGCGTTGTAGTGGATTTTTGCCGACTTTGCACCGGGTTCGCACAAATCGTTGGCCCACTCGATCATGGGGATGGCACATTCGGAAATATTGCAGCTATCGACCGGCCAGTAGTTCATCTGCATGTTGATGTTTAGATGGTAGTCGCAATTCCAAGGCGGCTTGTTGCTGTTGTTCCACAGCCCCTGCAGGTTGGCAGGGAGCCCGCCGGAGCGCGAAGACGCAATCATCAGGTAGCGACCGTACTGAAACAAAAGTGCCTCAAGCCCGCGGTCGTCCCGCGACTTCTTGTAGGCCTTCAACCGCTCATCGGTGGCCAAGTGCGCGTGTGGCGTAGCGCCAAGATTCAGCTGCACGCGGTTGAATAGAGCTTGGTAATCAGCAATATGTGCGGCTTCCAGCTGTTTGTACTTCATGGAGGCAACCTGTTGGAGCGTGGCATCGATGCGCGTGGCCGGTGCGATACCCTTGTAGTGCGGGTATGCCAACTTGTAGTTGGTGGCGGCCGCCATCACGATGGTCACGCTATCGGCAGCTTTGACGAATAGCTTGCCATCCAACGCCGAGACCGTGCCGCCGTCGGCCTTGACGACGAGTCGTGCCTCGAATTTCACGCCGTGCTGTTTCGGGTTGTGCGTATCGACCTCGCCGGTGAGCACCAGCCGACCGTCAACAGCGGAAACCGATATGTTCTCATGCAGACTGGAGACCTGCAGGGTAAAGCTGACCTGTCCAGGCTTGTCCGCGCTAATGCGCATGATGCCAACCTGATTCGGATGACTACAAAAGTGTTCGCGCTTATACACCACATTGTTGTGCTTGTAGCTGACGGTCGCAACGGCTGTTTCCAAGTCAAGATCGCGCCGGTAGTCCGATGTGGCTTCAGGGTCGTGGCCAAAATCCAGCCAGGCATCGAAGAACGACTGGTAGGCGCCGAAATCCGGTTTTCCATACCCGTAGAGACTGCAAAAATCACGCAGCAGCAAGTCCGACCCTTCCTTTACCTTGCCCGCTTTGATCTGTTGCCGCGCCTTCACCAAGGCCTCGTACGCACCTTGCCGGTCATTATCGGGTTCCGGCCACCCGCTCCACACACTGTCTTCGTTGAACATCAAACGCTCACGATCAACGTTGCCAAACACCATGCAGCCCAGCCGACCATTACCCAGCGGCAAAGCCTTCATCCAATCCTCGCCGGCCGGTTCACCATACCAGAGTTTGAGATCGACCGGTTTTCTCGTTGCGGGGATGGCGGATGCCATCACGGGCAAGCAGGCTAAAAAAACCGCCACCACCAGCAGGTTTTGAATGCTATCCCTATTCATAATACTCCTCGGAATTGTACACAAATATATACGGAGAAGGGGTTGCGGGATCAAGGTTAACCAACAAGCACCCTGCCTCCTAGTCGTTCAGCGCGCCGATGATGCCTAGGCCTTTAAGGGTGAGGTTGGGATCGATGGTGGCTTCGACGTCCCAATCCTTGAAGATCCACCCCGCATAGCCGCCGGTGCAGCAGACGGGTAGTTCTTTGGTTCCCAACTCGGTTTTCAGGTTTTGGAGAATCTCGCGCACCATGCCGCGATAGCCGAGGCGTGCGCCGATCTGCATGGCCTGCGTCGTATTGCGTCCGACAACAGCCTTGGTTTTGGCCGGCTTGACGTGCGGAAGCAACGCGGTCTTTTCGGAGAGATAGTCGAACATCAGCGGCAGACCGGGGCAAATAATGCCGCCGATGTAGCCGCGCATCCCGTCAAGGATATCGAACGTCGGGGCGGTGCCGAAATCGCACACCACCGATGGCGTACCAAGCAGTTTTGCCGCGGCAGCGGCATTGGCCAGGCGGTCGGCGCCAATCCTTCCGGGGTTTGGATAATCAACCGGAACCCCAAGCTCCAAATCATGGGAGACAAACAGGGGATCGGGCAAGCCCGCACTCCTAACCAATCGTTTCCATCCGGTGTTCGCCGGGGGAACCACGGAGGCGACAACCACCGCATCGACCGCTTTTTTTGTCAGCAGAGGAACCACTTCATCCGCCAACTTGAAGAGAGAGGCGCAGCGCCCGACCGAGGAGACCCGGCCGTTTCGGTAGTAGCCGACGGAGGTGCTGGTGTTGCCAATATCTATAACCAAGGTAAAACTCATCAGAATGATCTTTCGCCAAGATAATTAAGAGCAAAACAATTCCCCGGATGGCCTCTCATAATCATTTTGTCCACAATTGTTTTTCAGATAAAGTCGAGGGCGAGGTCGATGGAGGGGGCGGAATGGGTCAGGGCACCAACGGAGATGGCATCGACACCGGTGTGGGCAATGTCGTGGATCGTGTTCAGATTGATCCCGCCAGAAGCTTCGGTTTTGCAGATGCCTTCGCACAGCACAACGCATTCGCGCAGGACGGACGGCGGCATGTTGTCGAGCAGCACCCAGTCGGGCTGGGAGGAGAGCGCTTCCTTGAGCTGTTCGATGGTATCGACTTCGACTTCAATCTTTAGATCGGGATATTTCGCGCGGGCGGCGGCGACGGCCTCCCCTACCCCGGTGCCGTGTTTTTTCGCCCAGGATGCGAGGTGGTTGTCTTTGATGAGCACGGCATCGAACAGTCCGTAGCGGTGGTTGGTTCCGCCGCCGCAGAGCACGGAATATTTTTCGAACAGGCGCAGCGCGGGGGTGGTCTTGCGCGTGTCGAGCAGCATGACATCCGGATTGGCGGCGGTTTTGACATATTCGGCGGTGACGGTAGCGACGCCGCTCATGCGCTGGATAAAGTTGAGTGCGGTGCGTTCGGCCGTCAGGATGCTTTGGGCGGAACCTTTGATGACCAGTACAGTGGATCCTTTTTCAACCGCTGATCCGTCGGGAATACGGATTTCGCATTCGAGCTCCGGATTTACCTGATTGAATACCTCGGCGGCGACGGTGACGCCAGCCAGCACGCAGGCTTCGCGCGCGACCAGATGCGCCTCGGCAACTTCCTCCGGCGGCACGAGCGAGTCGGAGGTGACATCCACATTGATGGGTCCCAGATCCTCGACCAGCGCCAGCTTGATCAATCCCTTGACTTCGTTCTTTTCAAAAATATCCGGCAAATCCACCCTTTTCCCCTAACTGGCTTGCATTTCCTTCATGCAGGTTTTCCCCGATCCCATGAGCACGCTGATCGGTTTCAATCCCTCGATGTTTTCGCAGAAAATCTTGATCGCGGCCGCAATCGGCACGGATAGCAACGCCCCAACAATCCCCCAAAGCCATCCGAAAAAGACGAGCGAAAGCAGAATGACGACCGGGCTGAGGTTGAGGCTCTCGCCCATGATCCTTGGCTCGATCACATTGCCCATGGTCATCTGGATGCCCAGCAGCATGATTGCGGTCAGAATCGGTATCCACATCCATTGGCCGGAAGCCTCCGCACTGGATGGATAGAACTGAACAATGGAGAGCAGGATCGGAGGAATGGAAGCGAGGATGGATCCAATGCTTGGAATAAAATTAAGAAAGAAAGCCAACGCGCCCCACGTCAGCGCAAACTCGACCTTCAGCAACGTTAGTCCAAGCCAGACCAATACCCCCGTGGTTCCGCTGATAGCGACTTTAACCACCAGATACTGCCCGATTTGCTTGGAAATCGACGTGGTCATTTCGGAGAATCGACTTGCCTGTTCCGGCGGGAACGCCCGCTCGACCTTGTATTTAAAGTAGGGTTTGCCCAGCAGCATGAAAACCAGGAAAATCAAGACCATGAACAGGTTGCCGAGAAAGCTTGCCACATTCCCGGAAACCACAACCAGGCGTTTGCCGATCTCCCGTGTCCAGTTAATATCCGCAAAGGCCGTTTCGGGAACATTGATCTTCTCCGAAAGGTTAAACATAATATCATTGTGAATGGCGGTAAGCCGCTCGGCATAGGTCTGGTATTCGGCCGCGAAAGCCTGCACCCGGCCAATCAGGAAGATGCCGCCAAGATAGCAGACCAGCAGAACCAACAACAATACGGTGAATACCGCCACGCCAAGCGGAATCTTCTTGTGGACAAGAAAGGTAACGACCGGTCCGCAGATGTATGAAAGCAGCCAGGCAATCATCAACGGAATTAATACGGTTTGCGCGGCCTTGAAGGCGGTAGCGATGGCGAACACCACCAGCAACCCCAGCAACCCGACCATTATGTTTGATCTCTTCACTCGATTCCCCCGTGCAATTAGTCGATTTCGCCAGTCGATATGATCGGCGTTTTTTCGAGGTGCCAAATATCGTCGCAATAGTCTTGGATGGAGCGGTCGGATGAAAACCACCCCATGCGGGCAACATTAAGAATGGCCTTTTCGGCCCATGCCGATTCATCGGCATAAAGCTCGCCGACCTTGGCCTGGCATTCGACATACGATTCGTAGTCGGCCAGATAGAAATAGTGGTCCCCATGTTCGGTGAGGTCGTTGTAGATATCCTTGAACAGGTCGGGATGGGACGGATCGAAGGTGTTGTCGCGAATGGCCTCAAGCACCTTCTGGAGGTTTTCGGACTTGTCCATGTACGACCAGGGATTGTAGCCTTTGCGCCGTAGCTCGGCGAGTTCCTCGGTGCGGTGCCCGAAGATGAAGATGTTGTCTTCGCCCACATGCTGGGCAATCTCGATATTCGCGCCATCCCACGTTCCAACCGTGAGCGCCCCGTTTAGGGAAAGCTTCATGTTGCCGGTGCCCGATGCTTCCAGACCGGCCGTTGAAACCTGCTCGGAAATATCGGCCGCCGGGATGATCTTTTCAGCCAGCGATACGTTGTAGTCAGGCAGGAAGACCACCTTCAACCGGCCCGCAACATCGATATCGTTGTTGATCACTTTGCCCAGTGTGTTGATAAGCTTGATTACGGACTTGGCAATCAGATAGGCCGGAGCGGCTTTCGCGGCAAAGATAAACGTTCGCGGTTGCACGAACGCCTTTGGATCAGCCTTGATCTTTTGATAGAGGTGGATGATATGCATGGCGTCAAGCAATTGGCGCTTATACATGTGCAGGCGCTTGATCTGCACATCGAAGATTGAATTGGGGCTTACCAGTTCTCCGGTCAGCTTCGCGATGGTTTTGCAGAGTTCCGCCTTTTTCTCCTTCTTGATGGCCATGAAGCGCTGCTGGACCTCCTCGTCCTTGGCAAACTTTTCAAGTTCACAAAGCAGGCTAAGGTCCTTTTTCCAGTCCTCTCCGATTTTATCGGTGATGAATTCGGATAGTTCCGGATTGGCCTTCAACAGCCAGCGACGGTGCGTGATGCCGTTGGTTACATTGCAGAACTTTCCGGGGAAGATTTTGTCGAATTCCGGCATGGTGTTCTTGCGCAGCAGTTCGGAGTGCAAGGCGGATACGCCATTCACCTTGCTACAGGCCACCACGCAGAGGTTGGCCATGCGCACCTGCTTGTGCGGACCTTCCTCGATCAACGAAACCTTGCGCATCAGGTCGGCATCGCCGGGGTGGTTGATTTCCACCTGCTGGAGGAAGCGTTGGTTGATCTCGAAAATGATCTGGGTGTGGCGGGGCAGCACGCGCTGAAGCAAGTCGACCGTCCATTTTTCGAGGGCTTCGGTTAGCAGGGTGTGGTTGGTATAGCAAAAGGTATTGACGGTGATGTCCCAAGCCTTGTCCCATGGAATCCGCTCTTCGTCGTGGAGCACACGCATGAGTTCGACCACCGCGAGGGTCGGATGGGTGTCGTTGAGCTGAACTACGTTCTTTTCGGCAAACTGATTGAAATCCGAGTGGTTTTTCCTGTAGCGGCGAATGATGTCGCGGATGGAGCAGGAGGCGAGGAAGTATTCCTGGATCAGGCGTAGCTCCTTGCCGGCATAGGTGTAGTCGGACGGGTACAACACCTTGGTGACGTTTTCCGCCCAGTTCTTTTCTTCGACGGCGCGAACATAGTCGCCCTGATTGAAGACGTCGAGGCGGAAGCCTTCGGCCGGTTGCGATTTCCACAGACGCAGCATATTCACGGTGTTGACGCCATAACCGATGATCGGGACATCGTAGGGAACAGCTTCGAACATTTCCCAGTCCTGCCAGACATCCTCTGTGCCGCGGCCCGGAACAAAGTTTTTCTTCACGCGGCCATAGACGCAGACCGGCAATGTGTATTCCGGTCGGATAATCTCCCACGGATAGCCCAGCGCAAGCCATTCATCGGGGCGTTCGCGCTGCCAGCCATCTTCGAACTCCTGCCGGAAAATACCGTGCTCGTAGCGGATGCCGTATCCATAGGCCGGAAGCTCCATGGTGGCGAGCGAGTCGAGGTAGCAGGCCGCAAGGCGCCCCAGCCCACCATTGCCCAGTCCAGCCTCGACATCGAGCTGGAGAATCTCCTCGGTGGTGATGTCGAGCGCTTTCAACGCTTCGCAGGCAATGTCGACAATGCCGAGTGCGAGGACATTGTTTTCACACATTTTCCCGATGAGGTATTCCATCGAGAAATAGTTGACGCGTCGTACATCCTGATCGAGATATTGGCGTTGCGTGGCAATGAATCCGTCCACGGCCATGTCGCGCACGGCATGCGAGAAGCACATCATTTTATCAAAGGTGGTGGCGGCGCGGAGGTCTTTTCCGCGGCTGTACTTCAGGTGGAACAGCGCGCGTTCGGCCAGCGATTCCGCGGTGATATTATCTTTAAAATTGGTCATTCCTTAAATCCTTCGGTTCGTTGAACATAAAAGAGACTTCTACTTATCCCAGCAGGTGCTCCGATGCAAGCCCTACGCACGCATAAAGGTTTAACTGGGTGCAGATGAAATCTGCGGAGTCTGGGGACAATTTCCGCATTTGCTCAGTTGACTCCCCTTTTTTTGCCCCCTATATTGTCTAGGTGCTAGACATGCCAAGCAAAAGGAGGCAA
>DAOVNC010000020.1 GCA_030630445.1 Kiritimatiellales bacterium
CGCCGAGGCGAAGGAACCTACCTGCTCCGAACCAACCTCACCGCAAGCAACCCCGAAGAGCTCTGGAAGCAATACATCGTGCTCACCGAAGTCGAACAAGCCTTCAAGGAACTCAAGAACGATCTCGACATCCGCCCGATCCACCACCAAAAGGACGCCCGCATCGAAGCGCACATCTTCGTCAGCTTCCTGAGCTACTGCCTGCAAGTAACGCTCAAGCAGCGAGCCAAGCTCAAAGCCCCCGGACTCACGCCCCGCGCCATCCTCGAAAAATTCAAGGCCATGCAGATGATCGACGTGCATCTGCCGACCACCGACGGCCGCAACCTGATCCTTCCGCGCTACACCCAGCCCGAAAAGGATGTCGAGCTACTGCTCCACCAGCTCACCCTGATCCTGCCCGACCAGCCCCCGCCCCGGATCGAAGAGCTAAAAAAGAAATGTAGTGCAGACCTTCGAGCGAAAATCTAGCAAACAGACCACTTTTACCCGCGAATAGCGAAAGACGGGCTAAATGAATTGAGGACAGATCTGGCTGCAAAGGGTGTTCCGGTTGTGTTTCTAAATGAAGGTAGCAGCATTGCGGGACTGGATGAAGAGGGGTTTCGCGAGGTCTATGGCAAAATCAGGCTCTGTTCCCCTTTGGAAGGTACTCCCTATGGGCAAAGCATGCCTGCTCTTGCAGCCAGCGAGGGGGTAACACATGTGTTGTTCTGCCGTTGCCGAATCTATTGCGGATCCAGCGGGTCGTGGAATCCGATTAACGGCGCAATCACCTCTGGGAATTCGCGTATACTTATGGAATGCCATTTATTCAGTGTTGCGGAAGGTCGGTTGGTGTGGACGCAAGCTACGCAGGTTCGCAAGGCGGCGGGGAGCGCCGATTCGAAAAGTCAGGGCATGTTGGATGCAATAATGGCCTCTGTGCAATTTAACTAAACCTGAAAGGAGAAGGAAAATGAGTGTGTTGAAAAGGGAAGTGTCAGTTCGTAGGTTGGCGGGGCAATTGGTGCTTTGCTGTATTTCGGTTTCGTTTTTTTCAGGGTGTGTTATGACCAAGCTGGCAGATTACATGCATGAAGATTTCGATGCTCAGAGTATCGAAACCGTTCATGTCCTTCCGGTTTTGGATCATCGTATCGACCAGTCAAAGAGTCTTAAGCTCGACAAGTGGGTGCATCCCGTTGTTGAACGATCTCTCAAGCAGCGAGGCTATTCGAGCAGTTTCCATACTGACCCTGCCCTGGCTGCCTGGATCTCCCGGGATATGCTGGAATCACCGAATTCCGAGTTCGTGGCCCGGCTCCAACCGCAAGCTGCCAAGTGGATACTCTTGCTGGTGCTCGAGGACTCGCAATCGAAAATGAGCTTTGGCAGCACGGGAACGGCCGAGATGTCAGGGTATGGTTTTAACAAGGAAACCGGGGAAATGGTCTGGCGCGACAAGGAGGTCGGCAAATGTGGTCAGGGTGGATTGGCGGGCATGATGGTGAAGGGGTTCATGGAACGCAGTGCCATTGAAATGGCGACGACGGAGGTTCTTCAGACCATTCCCGTTCGCGAGGAATAGATCGTTTACAACATTATTGAACGGTTGATATCCACGACCCAAGCGCAACCAACGATACCGTCCGCTTCTATTCCGCCACCTTTGTGCCTTGGTAGTCATGAATTTTAACCCGTCTTTCCCCGTTCATGGCTGAAAACGCCTTTTTTCGGGTCTAAAATTTCATTTCGCCCAATGTTTTCAGGGGGGTGTTTTCCAAAATGAGCTGTGGGGCAGACCTTGCCGGTTGACGGGTGTTTTTCCTGTGCGAAAATCGCCTCATGTATTTGAAGTGCCACAAGCGGTTCAAGGACGGGAAGGAGCATCGCTACTGGAGCATTGTCGAAAGTGTGCGCACCCGCCGGGGCGTGATGAAGCGACAGCTCCTCTACCTCGGCGAGATCAACGATGCCCAGCGAAATAATATGCCTGTCACTTTATTGTGTGCAGTGTTTGTATCTGGCGATGCTTTGCGTTGATTATTTGTCTTCGAGGTATTGCTCTTTGACGGGCGCCTTGGTTTCGAGCTTTTCCTGGAACTCTTTTAGGTTGCGCCCCTTGAGCGGGTTTTCTTCGCCGTTGACGATTTTGTTGATGGCGTCGATTTCGTTGGCGGAGAAGCGCTCGGCGTTGACGATGTGGCGGTCGAAGGAGTCGTAGGCGTTGGGGCAGGTGGCCTGGACGATTTGCGCGATGGCGCGGGCGTATTCCTGGATTTCCCATTGGGCGTGGGCGTCCATGCGCAGCTTGAGGAAGTGGAAGAGGTTCTTGAGATCCATCTGCCAGTACCATTCGGTGTACATGGAGAGGGGGAGGTTGATGCGGGCGAGCTCGCGGGCGATATCGTCGTTGAGGAGTTCCTCGTAGTTGTTGTAGGTGGCTTCCTGGTCGCGCTTGAGGAGTTCGAGGACTTTGTCCTGAAGCTCGGCGGGGACGTCTTCGGGGTTGCGCCCTTGTTTGTTGTCGCTGCTCTGGAGTTTGATCTGGTCGCGGGGGGGCAGATAGAATTCGGAGCTCATGACGGAGTAGCGGCCGGAGATTTCGTTGAGGCGCGCAGTGCGGTGGCGGATCCATTGGCGGGCGACGAAGATGGGCATTTTGCAGTGGAATTCGAATACAACGTGCTCGAAGGGCGAGGTGTGCTGGTGGCGCAGGAGATAGTCGATGAGCCCGGCGTCTTCGCGGACGGTTTTGGTGCCTTGGCCGTAGGAGACTCGGGCGGTCTGCACGATGCGGGCGTCGCCGCCCATGTAGTCGACGAGCCGGACGAAGCCGTGGTCGAGCACCTTGATCTCTTTGTCCATCAATGCTTCTGCTGCGGGAACGGTGATGCGGGCCATGTGTTGGTTCTCCTTCAAATAAATTGCTGAAGTTGGAATTTAGATTTTTGATTTGTGGAACTCAAGCGGCGTTGGCCTTTTAAATGGAAAAGCTGTCGCAGACCCGCAAATCGGAAATCAGCATTCAAAAATCGAAGTTGCAAAGGTAGTCCTTTGCCGGGGGGGTTGCAAATAAATGGTTAAAATATTCGATCCGCTGTGCATGGGTGCTATAGTCCGCGTTCTTTTTTGGAGCCAGACAAAGGATGTTTACCATGAGTAAGAAATTGGATAAAAGCGCCGGGTGGATCTCGTTCGATCCGGAACTGAAGATTGTGGACTGCACGGTGCGCGACGGTGGATTGATCAATGCTCACAAATTTTCGGATGGGTTTTTCAAGAGGGTCTACGATACCTGCGTGGCGGGTGGCATCGACTATATGGAGGTGGGCTACAAGGCCGACCGCAAGCTGTTTACCGGCGACGATAACGGGCCGTGGAAGTTTTCCAGCGAAGAGGACATCCGGCGGGAGGTCGGCGACAACGAGACCAAGCTGAAGCTTTGCGCCATGGCCGACACGGGCCGGACCAACTACAAGGAAGACATTCTGCCGCGCGAGCAGAGCGTGCTCGACATGATCCGGGTGGCCACCTACATCCACCAGCTTCCCGCCGCGCTTGACATGGTGAAGGATGCCAAGGACAAGGGCTATGAGGTGGCGTTGAACCTGATGGCGGTTTCGACCGTGCCCGACTATGAACTCGACAATGGCTTGGAGGTGATTGCGCACTGCGACGAAGTGGACTTCCTTTACGTGGTGGACAGTTTTGGATCGCTCTACTACGAGCAGATCGACGATTTGATCACCCGCTATAAAACCACGGGGAAAACGCTGGGCATCCACGCGCACAACAACCAGCAGCTGGCGTATGCCAATACCATCCATGCGGCGATCCACGGCGTGAAGATGCTCGATACCACGATGATGGGCATGGGGCGCGGCGCGGGCAACTGCGCGACCGAGCTGATGGTCGGGTTTCTGAAAAATCCAAAGTTTGATCTGCGCCCGATTCTCCGGTTTGTGCAGGAGACCATGTTCCCGCTGAGCCAGGAACTCGATTGGGGCTACAGCATCCCGTACATGATCACCGGACACTACAACGAGCACCCGCGCTCGGCCATCGCCCTGCGCTCAAGTGACCGCAAGGATGATTACCTTGGATTCTACGACGAGATTGCGTCGCCGTAGGCAGGGTTGCCGCCAGTGGAAAACCGGAAGTTTCCATGCCTTGGATATTCCGGTTTTTGTTTTCCAGCTTTGAAAATCAGGTTGGAGGGGGGAGGTCCTTGCGGGAGTAGCCCACTTCGGCGAGTACCTTGTCGGTGGTCTGGAAGTGGCACTTGGCGGTATCAAGCAGGACACCGGGGCCTTTGTAGGCCACCAGCTTCTCGGCTTCCCGCCGCACTTTTTCCGAAGCGCCTTTCGGCACTTCAAAGCCGTATTTCTTACCCATTGTTTTAAGGGCATAGAGGAATCCGGCACGCGCGAGGATTGATGCCGCGGCCACGGCGGGGTCGGATTCGGCTTTGGTACGCTGGTCGAGTTTAATCTTTTTGCCCTTGTCCATCAGGGCGCGTTCAATCTGGTGGGTGGGGCCGAACTTGTCGGACAGCGCGCGCGGGCAATCGGGCACTTTTTCAAGCAGGTTCTCAATGGCGCGCGCATGGCCCCACGCCAGCAGCTTGTTGACGTTCCTGATTTTTGCGTACATCCGGTTGTAAGAACGCGGGCCGATCGTGACCATCGCGCAGCGATCGCCGAGAATCTTGCGGATTTCGCGGGCCATGTTCAGCGCCACGTTGTCGGATGAAATCTTTTTGCTGTCGCGCACGCCGAGCTCGCGTAGCTTTTCAACCAATCCTTCGTCCACATAGGCCGATGCAATCACGAGGGGCCCGAAGAAATCGCCCTTGCCGCTTTCGTCGATGCCCATGTGGGGCTGGATGGCTTCGGGGTCTTGGAGGTCTTCGTAGCCGAGCCTCGCCTCCGGCAGGATTTCGGTTTCCAGCGTGAAGGTGATCCATTCCTGTGCGGCTTTCCCCTGCACGAGCAATTTTCCTGAATGGTAGAGGTTGATGCGGCAATCGGGTATGGATACGGCAATCTGGGTGTGGGGAACAGAGGTAGGAAGATATTTCGGGCTGGCCAGCAGTTGACGCAGCTCGCGTTGTTGTTCCTCGCTAAGTTTGAAGGTAAAAGAATTGGTGTTCATTCATGAATCCATGTTTAATGGTGAAGCTAAGTCATAGCAGAAGCGGGAGTTTCCAGAAAGCGGCTTTTGCGATATCCTTACAGGACGGTTTGCATGAACAGGTTGATTAGACCGATAATTCTTTTGTTGGGCGCATTTTTTCTATCGGGGGGATGGGTTCTAGGCGATGCCGGAACCGACGGCTTGGCGCCAACGCTTACGCACGCCGATGCGGCGGTGATTCTTGCAAAATATTCAGGTTTCTTTGATCGCTATGTGGAGGAGGATGCGGAGCTGAATGAGTGCGTTGCCTTCCTGAACAAGGCAGGGATCTATTTCGGATTAATGGAAGTTGTTAACGGGTCTGAGTTTAGCGTGAAGGATGCGGCCAAGGCTTTTGGACAGATCGAGTTGGTTTTGAATGGCGAGGCCGAATTTTCCGGAGGAAAGGTAAAGTTGCCCAAAGGAATTGACTCGTGGGAAGAGTACTGTACCCTGAACAGGGTAAGGTACGTTGAGGCCCATCAAACAATGATCGAGATGCTTCGCATAGCCTACGAATAGAAGGAATAGTTTTTCTTGCGTCTAAAAGATTATCTTGATATACACAGCACCCTAACTTGAGGAATAAAGTATGAACAGACACAGTTGTATTGCGTTGATGGCGATTGCCGGCTTGGTTCTTGGCGGCATCGTGGGTACTGCCCGTGCAGAAGAAGGAACTGGCCAGCTGGTCAGCAAAGCCAATGAATCCATTGCCGCTGCGGTGGCCGCAGTGGAGGAAGCACGGGCCGCCATTGAGAATGGCAAGCAACTGATCGCCCAGATTCCAGAGGATTCGGAGTTGGCTGGCGAAGTAAAGCAAATGGTTGTGGCTGCGTCGGAAAACTGGAAGGTAGCGATTGCTGCGCTCGACGGGGCCAAGGAAAGCGCATCCATGATCCAGTCCGCTTCGAGCAGCGAGCTTGCACAGGACTATGCGCTGCTTGCAACGGTTAATTCCGGAGTGGCGTTGTCCGGGGCGAAAGTGGTGCAAACCGGATTGCTCTTTGTTGAAGCTGCGGCAAGCAACAAGACAGAGGCACTTGATATCATTCGGATGGCCATGCAGGATTCGCTGGCTGCGGCATCCCAGGTACAGTTCAACTATGGGCGTGTTAAGAAACTCATCGCGGAGAAATATTCCAAATAAGGAGTTAGGGTTATGAAAAAGCATCATTTTTTGAAAAAGACAGGTCTGGTTGCCATGGTGGTGGCCATGGCATCCCTCGTTCAGGTGCAGGCTGTTGTTGATATGGCTGCCGCAACCGGAACCTTGGCAGACATCGCAGTGATGGCGGTTCAGGCGAAGGCCAACTTGGCGGCTGCCGCCAACAGCGGGGACATAGACGCGATTGCCGATGCGACCAAGCGCGCCGATGCGATCGACGCGGCCTTGTCCGAAGCTCAGGCGGCGCTTGCCGCCACGGAGAGTGCGGTTGCCCAAAACGACGAAGCTGCGGCTGCGGAGTCCATAGGGGATGTTGATACTGCTTGGAAGAAAGCGAACGATGCGCTGAACGGTGCCGTTCCTGAAGCCACACCAAAGAGTTTGAAGGAACAATGGAAAGAGAGCACGACCAATACCGGGAGTGGACCGGGGCAAGCCTATGATCCTCCGAACATTTATGATGTTCCGTGGCAGTCGGCTGGTTTGCGGGCCGTGTATGCAGCCCAGTTTGGCAACGTTTATGTCTCTGGTGGAGGATCGTTTGCCAACAGCACTAGTTTCGGTGATAGTGATGCCACCCCGGAATAATTTTGTTTTTCTTCACGCGAGTGTTTCTACGGGTTGTTTAAGGGAGTTGTATTATGAGTAAAGGGAAGAGTTGTCTACTGGTTGCTTTGTCGTTGGTTTCCGTGACTGCGTTTGCGGCCAAGGAGCGTAGCATTCGCGTTCAGAACACGGTTCGGGTGGGCTATGATGATAATATTTATCAATCTTCAAATAAACAGGATTCCGGTTTCATTACGGATATCATTAATGTTTCGGGAAAACTGACCTTCTCCTCCCGATCCGACATGTTGCTCTATTGGCAGCCGGAATTCCGCTACCGCATGGATGCAGACCCCACGTTCGTCACCTTTCAGGATCTGTATGCCCGCTTCAACCATGCGGTTTCACAGCGTACGTTCCTTCAGATTTCGGACCGCTTCCGCTATCAGGAAAAAGAAGGGCAGGCCGGTGGCGGACACAGCAACCAAAACTATCTTGAAAACGATCTGATGGGCGCATTGGACTACACCGTTAGCGCCTTGAGCCAGATCAGGGTGGGTGCAGGCTATGAGTTCCGCAAATGGGATGATGAAAGGTATGGGCAGGGAATAGGGAACAACGACTATGATGAAATCCGTGCCGATGGTTCCTTTCTTCGGGAGTTCATCCCGAATCGGACGACGGGGTTGGTGGGGGTAAACTATGTGGACCTCACGCACGACGGTTCTCGCGGTGGTTTTGATTCGACGGCCATTTATGGCGGCATTGATCAAAACTTTAATCCCAATGTTATTGGCAATGCCCGTCTGGGCTACTCCTTCTCGAATGTTGAGAATAGTCTAGGGACGAGTTCCGATACGTCCGCTCCATACGTCCAGGCTGGTTTGGAAGTCAATCCAACGGCACGCACCAGCTTTACCGGAACCTTGGGCTATTCCCTGTATCGCTCGGAAAACTCCGTTTACAACGCTCAGGATCGCTTCAATCTGCTCCTTGGAATCCGACACGACCTGACGGGAAAAATTAGTCTTTCATCCTCTATCGGCTATACCGTTAGCCTCTACGATGCCGATTATGCGAGACTCGGCGGGGTCGTTGTCGGCGATGCGCAGGATGAATATGCCACGTTTAACCTGCGAGCATCGTACAAGATTAACCGCAACAACTTTGTGGATGCCGGGTATCAATTCAACAAGCGTTCCTCGGACTCCGTCTTGTTGAACGAATATGATCGGAACATTGTTGATATCGGTTGGAGACTGCGCCTCTAGCCGCGTGCGGATAGTTTGAATTTTGATTTGATGACAAGGTGGTGAAGGTTTACCTTCACCATCTTAGTTTTTTGGAAGGGAGTTTTGAATATGAGTAATGAGTCTGCGGAACAGCAATCGGGCACCCTTCACTTTCTTGATTATTGGCGGGTTATCCGTTCAAGAAAAGAGATCGTTCTTGCCGTTGCCATCCTCGTTGTCATAACGGGAACCGTCTATACCCTGATGCTCCCGAACATCTTCGCTGCCTCCGCGCGGATTTTGGTGTCTGATGATGCTCCGGAGATCGACCCGTTTTCCACCCAGCAATCCTATTACTCGACCTACAACCCCTACTTTCTTCGTACCCAGTTTGAGATCTTGCAGTCCAAACCCATGCTGAATGAGGTGATTAACCGTCTAAACCTTCGGAAAGAGTGGGGAAAGGGTGGCGAAACACTGCCGCTGGACGTCTCCCACAAGATTCTCAAAAACAGCATTAGTGTATTCCAGCAGCGGGATACATCGCTGATCTATATTTCGGTTAAGCGCGATGACCCCAACGAAGCGGCAAAGATTGCCAACGAGCTCGCCGAGGTTTATCGCGATTCACGTTTGGATCTTGCCCACAGGGAGTCACGCGACGCGATTGACAAGATTGCCGAGGCACTTAAAGAGCAGCGTGGTCGCGTGGATGCTGCGGAGCAGGTCGTTGAGGATCTCCGGAAACAATTCGGTATCGCCGAAGTGGGCGGCGAAGGGAGTGTCGATGCCAGAAACCTGCGCTTGCAACGGCTGGAAGATGCGCGGTTGGCCGCCCAGCAGGAGATGATCAACAAGGAGGGTTCACTCGAAATCCTTGAAGAATTGGATGAAAAAGGGCTGATCGAACAGGCGTCGTATCTCACCTTCGACAACTTGGTCATGACCACCATCCAGCAACTTCAGGATGCCGATGTTCAGCTCAGTTCGCTCCAAGCCGACTTCGGGGAAAACCACCCCGAAGTACAGCGGATTAAATCCCAGCTGAAGAAGTTGGAAAATACGTTGAGCCAAAGGATACAGGCGCTTAGAAGCGGGCTCAAAACGGAATATTTATTGGCACAGAAGATGTTCAACGCCTTGAACAAGGAGCTGGAAGAAGAACGCACCACCAGCATTGAGTCGCAAGGGGCCGAGTTCCGGCCCTTCCGCAATGCCCAGGCCGATCTGGAGTCAGAGCGGTTTATCCATACCCAGCTCAATGCCAAGCTTCGTCAGGAAATCATCACCTTGAAGATTCCGCGCAATCCGGTTGAAATTATCGATAGCGCCGAGCCGAACAACCGACCGGTTAGCCCAAACCTGTTCATGAATGTCTTGTTGAGTATCTTCGTTGGCCTTGGGGCAGGGGTTGGCTTGGCCTACTTCATCGAATACCTTGATACGTCGATCAAAACCGCCGACGATGTTGAACGGCTGCTGGGGCTTCCGGTTCTGGGATTGATCCCGCAGAAAGTCCGCCCATTGGTGGAAGAAGGCCCGGATAGCGAGCATGCCGAGGCCTATCGTGTGCTTCGCACCAATTTGGCATTTACCGAAGGCGTATCGCATAAAGGGGCATTTTGTGTCTTGAGCGGCGGTGCCGGCGAGGGTAAATCCACTACCGTATTTAACTTGGCCTATGTGTGCGCACAGCAGGGTGAAAAGGTGTTGCTGGTGGATGCCGACCTGCGTCGGCCGGTTCAGCATACGATTCTTGGCGTCTCCAATCGCTTCGGGTTGACCAACGTGCTTTTGCGCGATGTGCCGGTGGAAGAGGCGATCAAGGCCACCAGCGTTCCGAACCTGCACTTCCTTCCGAGCGGACGTCTGCCGCGAACCTCGCTGGGCGTGTTGGATCCGAAACGCATCGGCGAATTGATCACCAGTTTGAAATCCAAGTACGATGTGGTTCTCATCGATACCCCGCCGTTGGTGGGTATCAGCGACTCGTCCATCATTGCGAAGGAAACCGATGGCGCCATTCTCGTGGTGCAGTACCGCAAATATCCGCGCGACATGCTCATCAAGGCCCGGAAGATGATGGAGACCCTGGGGGTCAAAACAGTGGGCGTTGTTCTGAACAACATTAATATAATGCGCGACGACTACTATTATTATTACCATTCCTACTACTCCGACTACTATCACAGCTCCCAGAGCGATGTGATGGAGGACGATAGTGTTTAGCAAAGTTTCCTGAGCGAGGTTGAAGAGATGTTTCAAAAATTCTTTCTGGGTTTAATGTTGGTTCTTGCCGTTCTGGTGAATGGTTGCGTAATACAGCCCGTGAGCGGTTCGTCGCCGGAGGCACCGGTCATGGCTGAGGCAGGGGCTCCTTCCAGCCCATCCTCTGGGACCGTTGATGCCTACAAGCTAAAACCCCTGGATCCGATTTATGTACGTTTCAGCGGGATCATGGAGCAGCAGCAACTCGAACTGGTCATCGACGAAAACGGCGAAATCAGCCTTTTGCATATCGACGAACCCATCCCGGCCGCTGGACTGACCACGTCGGCGCTCGAGGCCAGGATTGAACAGCTCTATGTCGATGGGGGCATCTACAAGAATGTTTCGGTCAATGTCACCATGACGGCGAAGGTCTACTACGTTCAGGGTGAAGTCCTCGCTCCCGGCCAGTTCCAGCTCATGAGCGGCACCACCCTGCTGCAAGCCATTGCCGGTGCACGCGGCCCCAGCGCATTTGCAAGTAAGAAGGTAACCATTACCCGTTACGGGAAGATCTACACCTACAATGTGAAGACGCTCGAAAAAGATCCTTCCAAGGATGTGAAGATCGAAGCGGGCGATGTGATCAAGGTTTGGCAGCAGTGGTATTAGCCTTTAGATGGCCACTCGGTCGCATCATCGATGATGGAGTCCTGTCCAGCGGAAAAACGAATCGGCATTATCGGAGGGTCGTTTGATCCGATTCACATCGGGCATCTGATCATTGCCCAGGATGCCGCCGAGCGCCTGGAGCTTTCGGAAGTGGTTTTCATTCCCGCCGCCATTCCACCCCACAAGCAGCACCTGCAACGCATTGATGCGGAGCATCGGCTGAACATGCTCAAGCTCGCCACCGAAACCGATATGCGCTTTTCTGTTTCGGACATCGAAATTCAGCGCGGCGGGGTCTCCTATACCGTCGATACCCTCAAGGCCTTGCGCGATGTTGATCCGGATGCGGCATTGTTTTTGATTGTCGGCAGCGATACCTTGGTGGATCTTCATACGTGGCACAAAACGGAGGAAATCTTGACGCTGTGCGATGTGGCCACCTTTCTGCGCCCAGGCGAGGATTCGGTGGAGGCGATTGCGGAAAAGATCAGGCTTTCGACGGGGCAAAGAGAGCAATTGTTGCGGAACGTGATCGCAGCACATCGAATCGAGGTTTCTTCGTCGGAGATTCGCATGCGGTTGGCAGGGGGATTGAGCATCCGCTATCTCGTCCCTCCGGAAGTGGAAATGTATATTTACGAACACAGCCTCTACCAGGGCTGAAAAGGATAGAATATGGATCAGGATCAGGAAATCATCAAACAGGTTGTCGAATTCCTCGAAGACCGCAAGGCCGAGGAAATTGTTGCGCTGGATCTGAGGGAGCTGGCCAATATTGCCGACTATTTCATCATTGCGACCGGTGCCAACAAACCGCATATCAAGGCATTGTACGACGGAATGCAGCGGTTGTTCAAGGGGGCCGGCTTCAAGGGCTACCACAAGGTCGGCGTTCCGGATAGTGGCTGGATGATCATGGACTACCATGGCATCATGGTGCATATCTTCGAACGCGAGCTGCGCGACTTCTACGACCTCGAAAAACTCTGGAAGGACGCTCCCCGGGTCAAGCTGCAGGACGACTAGCCATGGCATTCAGAATCTACAACACCATGAGTCGCGCCAAGGAGGAACTCGTTCCGCTTGATGGCCAACACGTCCGCATGTACACCTGCGGCCCCACCGTCTACAACTATGCGCATATCGGCAATTTCCGTGCCTACATGTTCGAGGATCTGCTCCGCCGCTACATCAAGTTCTGCGGCTTCAAGGTCACCCAGGTGCAGAACCTCACCGACGTCGACGACAAAACCATCCGCGCCTCCATCGAGCAAGGCTTGCCGCTCAAGGAATATACCCGAACCTATATCGATGCCTTCTTTGCCGATCTCGCCAAACTCAATATCGAGCCGGCCGAGCACTATCCGGCCGCGACGGACTACATTCCCGAAATGATCGCCCTCATCGAACAGCTGTTTGAGAAGGGCTACGCCTACCAGTCCGACGATGGCTCCGTCTACTACAGCATCGATAAGTTCGCCGAATACGGCAAGCTCGCCCGCCTTGACCGCGAAGGCATGCAGTCCGGTGCGCGCGTCGACCAGGACGAATACGACAAGGACAACGCCGCCGACTTCGCCCTCTGGAAGGCCTATGTCCCCGAAGACGGCGATGTCGTCTGGGACTCCCCGTGGGGCCGCGGCCGCCCCGGCTGGCACATCGAATGTTCCGCCATGAGCATGAAGCTGCTGGGCGAAAGCTTCGATATCCACACCGGCGGGGTCGATAATATCTTCCCGCACCACGAAGACGAAATCGCCCAGTCCGAGGCCGCCACCGGCAAGCCCTACTCCAAATACTGGATGCACTGCGGCTACCTCGTGGTCGATGGCAAAAAGATGAGCAAGTCGCTCGGAAACTTCCACACCCTGCGCGAAGTCCTCGATATGGGATATTCCGGTCGCGAAGTCCGCTACGAGCTGCTTTCCGGCCACTATCGCCAGTCGCTCAACTTCGCCTTCAAGTCGCTCGATGCCAACCGCGCCGCACTCAAGCGGCTCGACGAATTCCATGCCAATATCAAGGAAGCCATCGGCAATGAATCCACACCGGGCGAGCTCCCCGAATGGGTGGCCGAAACCCGCGCAAAGTTTGCCGAAGCGATGGATGACGATATGAATATTTCCGGTGCCATGGCTTCCATCTTCGATACCGTCCATGCAGGCAACAAGGCCATGGCCGAAGCCCCAATCTCCGGAAAGCAGGCCTTGGCGGTTTCTCGCCTTTGGCAGGAACTCGACACGGTACTCGGGATTTTGGAACCGCCGGAAGAGGAAATCTCCGCCGAGGTCGCTGCGCTGCTCGAAGCGCGCACCGCCGCCCGCGCTGAAAAGGAATGGGCGGAATCCGACCGCATCCGCGACGCGCTCGTCGAACTCGGATGGACCGTGAAGGATACACCCGAAGGGCCAAAACTCAGAAAACTCTAGTAGATTCATCACTAGGTGCTGGCTTCCGCCTGCTCGGAAGTTGTTTTGAAATTGGATGTTGGTGTTTTGGGATTTGTTTAGGATTTAGAAATTAGGATTTAGATTTTTTTTATGAGTGGCAAGTTCATCACCTTCGAGGGGCCGGAAGGCAGCGGAAAGTCGACGCAGATCAAGTTGCTGTCCGAAAAACTCGCAGATCGGGGAATCAAGGTTCTTTGCACTCGCGAGCCGGGTGGAACCGCCACCGGCGAAGCCATCCGCAACATCCTCCAGCACGATGCCGTCGATGAACCTTTGAGCGAACGCGCCGAGCTGCTGCTCTTCACCGCCAGCCGCGCCCAGTTGATGGATCGGGTCATACTTCCGGCCCTTGATCAGGGCGAGTGGGTCGTTTGCGACCGCTTCATCGACTCCACCATGGCCTACCAAGGCTTCGCCCGCGGCATGGATATCGACACGCTCGACCGGATCAACGATTTTGCCAACAATAGCCGAAAGCCCGACCTGACCCTGTTGCTCGATCTCGATATCGAGCAGGGCTTCCAACGCTTGGAAGAGCGCTATTCCGGCGGCAAGGGTTCCGCCGACCGCTTCGAGCGCGAGGGGCGCGACTTCCACCTCCGTGTGCGCGAGGGCTACCGCAAGCTCGCCGAGCGCGAGCCGGAGCGCTTCTGCATCATCGATGCTGAACAATCCATCGAAGAAGTTGCCGTCAACGTCTGGAGCTCGATCAAGGAGGTGTTGCTCTAATGGAAGCAGTCGACCTGCATGCCGAAGTGTGGGAGGGCATCCGGAACAGTTTCGAATCCGGCCGCCTGGCGCACGCCTACGTCATTGTCGGCTCGCCGCGCGGCAACGCACTGGAGTTTGCCGAATCGTTCCTCAAGCTGCTCTACTGCGAAGGCGCGGAAAAACCCTGCAATGCATGCAGCAAATGCCGCCTCATTGAGTCGCACAAGCATGTCGATACGCTCTGGATCGAACCGCAGAGCAAGGCCCGTCAAATCAAGGCCGATGAAGTCCGCGGGCTGGTTCATCGAATGACGCAAACCTCGTTCGAAGGCGGTTGGAAGGCGGGCATCCTGGTCTCGGCCGAATGCATGAATACAACCTCGGCCAATATTCTGCTAAAAACACTCGAAGAGCCACCCCCGAAAACTATCTTGCTCCTCCTTACCGATTCCCCCCAGGCGTTGCTGCCCACCATCATCTCGCGCTGCCAGAAGATCGTCCTTTCCGAAGGTCAGGCCGGTACGACGGATGCGGCATGGAACGCTCCGTTGATGGAGGTGCTGCACGAGCTTCCGCCAAGTAGCGGGTTGGACGCGGCGCGGTTGGCCGGTCGACTTAAAGCCATTCTCGATGCGGTGAAGGCCGAAATCGCCGATGAGGTCGAAGGGGAACTTTGGGGAGGCGACGAGGCGCTGGACGAATCCAAGCTCAAGGAGGTGCTGGAAGCCCGTACCAACGCCCGTCTCAAGGAAGTGCAGGCCGAGGTCTTTCGGGTCATGCTCGATTGGCACCGCGACCTTCTGATGCTGGTCTCCAAGGTGGGCGACGAACATCTTATTTTTTCCAATGACCGGAACGTCCTCGCCGAACAATCTACGAAACACACGCAGTCGTCCACCTTGCAGGCGATCCAGGTTGTGGAAGGCATGGCGCGTCGACTCGACCGGAATATTCCGGCCACGCAGATTTTCGACGAAGCCTTCCGGAAGCTCGTGCGCGATTAAAGTGGGGCGGGCTTTCGAGCCTGCCCTTCCCCCGAATGAGCAGGCTGGAAAGCCTGCTCCACACTCAGTCGGAGAGCTTTTTCACCAGCGCACGAAGCGCCAGCGTGTAGCCGAAGCCTTGGAATCCCATCAACTGGCCAATGCAGGCTGGGGCCGTCAGGCTCTTGTGCCGGATCTCCTCGCGGGCATGCGTATTGCTCAGGTGAACTTCCACTGCTGGCACGGCGTCGGCGACGGCCTTGAGTGCGTCGTACAACCCTAGGCTGGTGTGCGTGAGGGCGGCCGGGTTGATGATGATGCCATCGTATTTTCCCCGTGTTGCGCCGATCCAGGTGATCAGCTCCGCTTCGGAGTTGGACTGCAGGAATTCAATTTCAATGTCATCCGCCAACTGGGTTGCGCAGGCATTCATTTCCGTTTCAATATCGGCCAGTGTTTCGTATCCGTAGATTTCCGGTTCGCGTGTGCCCAGCAGGTTCAGGTTCGGTCCGTTCAAAACAAGTATCTTCATAGTATCCTCCAAATCGAGTGGCAGATTAGTTTACCCATCCTCGGGAAACAAGGATAAGTCGATTTGCTCATCGGCGGGCGCAAGGCAGGCGGGATCGTCGTTTGCGACTTTGTTGACACGGCGCGAGACGGGGCGGGTTGTCAGTTTCGGGGGTTCCCCAAAGGAATGAAACCCTTCGATCCAGATTCCCCATTCCTTTGAAGGCAGGATCACGGGCATGCGGTGGTGGATGCCGCGCATGGTTGCATCGGCGGCGCGGGTGATGATGATGCAGTGGTCATTGTGCCAAAGTCCTGCGAAGGCGAAGAGCTGCCTTTGCGGGAGCTGGAAATAGTAGGGTTGGCGGTTCTTCCATTCGTAGAAACCATCGGCCGGGATCAGGCAGCGGTGGGCGGCGATCAGGGGCGCAAACATGGGACGTTCGGTCAGTGTTTCGGAACGGGCGTTGATGACCGGGGCGGCCGATCTCGGATTCTCGAAACCCCAAACACACTCATCTGTGCGGTCGGGTGTGCAGGAGCGGACGATGGCCACCTTTTGCATGGGGGCAATATTGTGGCGGCTGTGGAAGAGCGGCGGAAGCTCAATGCCGCCCAGTGCTTCGAGTGCTTCCTTCCGGTTTTTGGTTTGTGTAAAGCGTCCGCACATGGATGAACGATGAACCGTTGGAGGATGGGAATCAACGTCAATTGCAGAGTTTACGAAATACGTAATACGTAATACGTATTGCGTATCTCACCAATCGCGCTACTCTATCGCGCATCGTTTTGGAGGATAGGATGAAACTGGTTCGGTTTGGTGAAAAGGGAAAAGAGCGTCCGGGGGTGTGGATGGGCGATGGGCGGATACTGGATGTGCGCGCGGTGGCATTTCATATCGAGGACTACAACGAGCATTTCTTTGCGAACCATGGGCTGGAGCAGCTCAATCTTTTGCTGAAGGATCCCGGCGCGAAGTTTATCGATGCCGAGGGCCTTCGGCTGGGTGCACCGGTGGCGCGGCCTTCGAAGATCATTTGCGTAGGGGCGAACTATGCCGACCATGCCAAGGAGTTTGGCCAC
>DAOVNC010000061.1 GCA_030630445.1 Kiritimatiellales bacterium
GGAGGGAACGGCAGCCCCGCACTACACCTTTTCCCGAGAAGTCGC
Organism: Kiritimatiellales bacterium; assembly: GCA_030630445.1. Taxonomy (GTDB): domain Bacteria; phylum Verrucomicrobiota; class Kiritimatiellia; order Kiritimatiellales; family Pontiellaceae; genus Pontiella. The sequence goes on from DAOVNC010000061.1 coordinate 46, forward strand.
TAATGATTCCTAATTAAGACTAAAGCTTGTTTCCAAACTCATCGGTATCGTTCCCGCAGTGGGAGCAAAGCCAATTATGGATTGCGGAACTCGTCCTGCCAGATCCAGATAATTTTCTTTTCGACCACTTTGGCGTCACTCTCTTTCCCCGAGGAGTCGACGGATGAGGCGGAGACTGTGCGGCTGACGCATGAACACAAAATCAGGGTTGCAACGGCTAGCAAGAAAATAGAACGAACGGTTTTCATAATAGGCTCCTTAAAAGACCGCATTATTCAACGGGATGGCCGTTGCCCTCAAGCACATTACCCAGAAATTCCCGCACTTGGTTGCTCGGCACGGTGAATCCGATCCCCTGCGAGTTCTCGATCTGCGCCGTATTCAGCCCGATCCACGCACCGGCCAGCGTGATGAGCGGGCCGCCGGACGAGCCAGGGTTGATCGCTGCGTCGGTTTGGATATAGCGCACATACCGGCCGTTAGCCTCCTTCTCTTCAAACAGGCTTCGACCGGTGTGGCTGATGATCCCCGCCGTGACGGTGTGCCCAAAGCCGAGTGGGTTGCCGACGGCAATCACATGGTCGCCACCGCGCAGGGCATCCGAATCGCCCATCGGCAGAAAGGCAAAGGGAATCTTGTTGGGGGAGTCGACCTTCAGCAGTGCGAGGTCGTAGACCGGGTCGGTCGCGACAACGCGGGCGACGTGGTCGGTGCCGGTTTGCGTCATCACCCGGATTTCCGCGGCGTTGCGGATGACGTGCTCGTTGGAGAGGACGTAGCCGCTGGGATGGATGAAGAAGCCGGAGCCGAGCCCAATGCCGGGCAGCTTGGCGGGGATGCCGGTGAACGGGAGCTTGATCGGGATCAGTCGCACCTTCACCGGGGTTTCCGTTCGCACATAGATACTCACGACGGTGGGGTCGGCCGCGCCCGCCACGCGCTGGATAGTGCGTGCGCGCAACGGCATGTCCGTAACGGTGATTTGGCTTTCCACATAAAGGTTGACGGGCATTGCGCCCTTCAGTCCGCTCGCTGCGGGATATAGGCTGACGGGCGCGTCTGGCGCAACGCGTTCTTCAACCAACGATACGCACCCGGAAAGCAGGGCGGTGGAAAGTAGCATTAGACCCATGGAAGTTTTCATTGTCTTGATCTCCTTTGTTCAACAAATCCGATTTTCCCCATATCGGAAAAAATGAAAAGCCAATTTTCAACGCAATGCCTTTCCTCTACAGTGCGTGGATGGATGACCTTGGTGGCCAATTGGATTTTGATTTTACAGCGGACGACCTGCTTGAATTTCCGCGCGATCTCGGCGAGGCGGGCTATTTCCAGTTCCACTCCGAGCAGAGGCAGGCGACGGTGGAGCTGGAGAAAACGTTTGGCGTTGTGCTCAACAAGCGTGTGCGCTTGCGTCTGGTCGGGTGGAACGAGGAGTTCGAGGGAAGGCTGGTGCTCGACTCGCTGTTGTTGCCTTCCCATCGATCCGCCCCCCTGCGCTTGCGCTTGGGGAAAATTGCTTTCGACCACACCGACATCGAACTCTGCCAGGCGCTGGACTAGTGCAATCCCCTTGCTTTGGCCCGTCGGGTATGGTCGGATGCTCCCGAAAACCTAAACCAAAGGATCTGCCATGACCGCCACTCGACACCTGATTACCGCATTCGCCATCGCCCTTGTTTTTACCGCCCACGCCGAGGAACCCGCCAAAAAACCTGCCCCCATCTCGCAACAGGAGGTGGTCGAGGCCGCGCTTGCGGGCAAGATCGAGATCGTTGAGAAAGCACTGGAGCAGGGCTACAAGGTCGATGCGCGCGCCTCGGAAAACCGCACCGCCCTGATGTATGCCGCCTTCAATGGCCACACCAATGTTGTCAAGAAACTGATCGGTGCCGGCGCAGACGTGAATGCGCGGGACAGGACCGGTTCAACCGCCCTGATGTTCGCCGCCAGCGGCCCCAACGCCAACGCCGTCAAGCTCCTGCTCGACAGCGGCGCGAAGATCAATATGGTCGATAGCAACGAACACTTTACCGCGCTGATGTGGGCCGCTGCCGAAGGGCAGGCCGAAGTCGTCAAGCTCCTGCTCATGCACAAGGCCGATGCCACCCTCAAGGATGTCGACGGCGACACCGCAGAATCGTTCGCCGCGCAAAAAGGCCACACCGCCGTCGTGAAGATTCTACAGGAGGCCGCCAAAAAGAAAGAGGCGACGCCAAAGGAATAAGGTTTATTCAAGCCCTTCTGCGCTAGCGCACTTCGATTTCATCGATGCACATGCCGCCGTTTTCGAGGGTCGTGAGGCGGATGGTGTTGGCACCCGCCCCGATCTTGATTTCGGTTTCGATCGTTTTCCAGTCGGTCCCATAGGCTTTGGTGTTGGGGAAGAAAAGGTTCGTTGATTTTCCGTTCACGGCAATCGTCATGGTCCGACCCTTCGCGCCGTTCTTTTTCCCGCTGTAGCGAATCACCAGCGTGGCTTTGTGCGGGCTGCCGTCATTCTCTTGATACCACTCCACGAAGGCCCCCTTCGGATCGCCGAGGGTAAAGCGCCACCCCGCGTCGAACTCCTTCACTTCGCGTGCCTGCAACGGCATAGACGACAGCAACAGTAAGAACATCAGTCTCTTCATGATCCGGTTTTCCTTTTGGAATGCGACCCTGTAGAAATATTTCACTTGCCCCTGGCAAGTCAACTGTGTTTCGGTGCCGGGATTGTTCGGATAGCGCAAAAGAAGGAACTACTCCCATGGCCCCCATAAAAATCCTATCGATTCTATGTATTCTTTCCGCAGCCAGCCCCTCGGATGTGTTGGCCACCACCCCGGTTGACCTCCTCGCTGGCGGAACGCGAGAATTGTCCGCCGACAAACGGGCGGCCGGGAACACCGAGTCGCCGCGGAAGGATGTTCTGGTGTTCAAAAAAGCAGGGAAGTATTCCGGCGAGATGCGGATTCAATTCACCGTGGAAGACCCGGCGCAATTCACGGCGCTGGCGCTCCGGAAATCCTCCTCGATCCGCCCCGTCAGTCTCAACGGCAAGCCAATCCCTCTCCCGCTGGAAGGCATGTCCTACAAGACCATCCCGGGCATTCCCGCCTCGCTGCTCGCACCGGGAACCAATGAACTCCTCTTGGCGTGGACGCAGACCGTCAAATCCTCCACGCCCAAGGTCGAGGAAGGTGCCCCGCCCGCAAAGCCCGTGATGCGCCCCGCGAAACTATCCGTGGCAAAAGTCGACGTGCAACTTCTGGGGCAAACCCCCTCGGCGCTGGCCTTTCAGACCGGGCCGATTTTGGGCCATGCCGGCGAAACCTTTTTCACCGTTAGCTGCCGCACAACCCTTCCGGCCGAAGTGGTTCTGAACTGCAATGGTCAAACATATATCTCCGCGCCCGCCCTGATACATACGTTCAAGATCGAAGGGCTCAAGCCTGCAACGGCTTATTCCTATTCGCTCCAGGCCCGCCTTGCGCCCAACGGGAAATTCATTGCATCGACGCCCGGGTATTCCACGCGAACCCTGCCCCGCAGAGAGCCCTTTGTCTTTGCCGCCCTCGGCGACAGCCGCACACGCCCCAAAGAGTGGGCCAAGGTCGGCGACGCCGTCGCCAAGGCCAAGCCCGCATTCTCCGTGTTCGTCGGCGATATGGTTACCGCCGGGCGAAGCGACTACCAATGGGATGAACAATATTTCGGCCCGGCGAAAAACTATTTCGCGACACTTCCCTACTACCCCATCATTGGAAACCACGAACAAAACGCTCCGCTGTTCCTGGAGATCTTCCAGACCCCTGGCGGGGAAACCACTTGGTCGCAAACCGTTGGCCCGGTTCTTCTGATCGGGATTGACGGCTCGAAGGATTTCTCCAAGGGCGGCGCAAAAACAAAATGGATGGAAGACCTTTTGGCAAAATCGAAGGCGAAATACATTTTCCTCTTCAGCCACTATCCCGCATGGACGTCCGGTGGCCATGGCGGTTTGACCGAGCAAGGCTTTCCGAGAGAACGCCCCATTCACGAGGCCCAAACCATCCTCATGCCGTTGCTTAAAAAATATAATGCGGCGGCAATGATTGCCGGCCACGACCACTTCTACGAACGTTCGGAACCGACCAACGGCGTGACGATGATCATCAGCGGTGGTGCCGGCGCGCCTCTGCGCAGCAAAGCCAAGACCGCAGAGCAACAAAATCCGCACTCCAAGGTATTTGCCAGCCAGCTGCACTACTGCCTCTTTTCGGTAACCGCCGAAACCTGCACCATGAAAGTCCTCACGCCGGAGGGCGAGATCATCGACACGCGCCAATGGCCCGCCCGCGCCGCAGAATGAAATGCCGAAGCAAGAAGCCAAGGACGATTAATCGAATAGGTCTTTCGGAGCAGTCTCCGCGCTCCAATCCTAAGTGGCGTTGATCCCCGTGATACTTTCCACTGCGCCCAGATATTGACTGAAGGTCAGGGACGGCGTTCCCTCCGCGGAAATGTAGTGCCGATACATCTCCTCCAAAATCGATTCGTCGATTCCGCAAGAACCCGCATCTTCCCTATTATGCCCAACAAAAGGAACCCTGGCGTTGTGTAGCCATGCCGAAGGGGTGCTCTTTCTCTTCCGCACCCCCCTCTCTTTAATTCGCAGGTGTAGTTCCTCCACGATTTCAGCGGGAATGCTTCCTCCGCATCTCAACGATTCTTCGATCTTTTTCGTAATCATCACTACTAGACACCACTTCCTGCGTGTCTTCCTTGTTTTACGGCAAAATAGTGCCGCAATGCTTCCCTCACAATATCGGCTCTCGATAACTTATGCATATCCCGATAGTTTTCAACATGGCCATCCAGCTCCGGACTCAAATGGGCGCTGATGACTCGTACTTTTTTAAAACTTTTTCCAGTTGATCGCTCTTGTCTCACAAACCCTGTCCTTTATGACAAGTAAGCTTACTTTCTTCTCGGCCTTGGTCAAGGCAATATCCAATCTGAATATTTTTTTGTTTTTCCGGCATCTGTGCTGTACTGTCCCTTATCTCGTGAAAGGGGGGGTAAAAGCTTGGAAAACACTGAAGAGTTACAACGCTGGATCAACCATCAAGTGGAGTCGCGGTTTGATGGGAATCTCACGGCCTTTGCGGAAAAAACCCAAGTCTCTCGGCAGACTTGGATGAATATTCTGAGCAGAAAATATGCATCCCTGCGCCAGCAGGCCGTCAGCGACCTGTGCGGACTGTTCGAACTGACCGAACTCGATCTATACCTAATCGCCCACCCCGACACCATCCCCCACGGCGTTGTGAAGGAATCCTCCGAAACCTATCGCACCAAAGACGATGCCGAACGGTTGGCCGACCACCTCCGCAAGTCCTCCGAAAAAGACCGTGAATTCATTTATGCAGCCGCGGAGCGTTGCGGATTCAGGCGCTACAACAAATAGGCATTCCCGCGCAATCCACAAGCAAGCCCATGAACAACGAATTTCTCCATGAAGCCATCCGGCTCTCCAAGGAAAAGATGGCCGCCGGCGAAGGCGGACCGTTCGGTGCGGTGGTCGTGAAAAACGGCGAAATCATCGGGCGCGGCTGGAACCGCGTCACCTCCACCAACGACCCCACCGCACACGCCGAAATCATGGCCATCCGCGCGGCCTGTTCAAGGCTCGAAACCTTTTCGCTGGCAGGCTGCGAAATCTACGCCAGCTGCGAACCCTGTCCCATGTGCCTCTCCGCCATCTACTGGGCGCGGCTCGACGCCCTCTGCTTCGCGGCTTCCCGTTCCGACGCAGCCGATGCCGGATTCGACGATGCCCTGCTCTACGAGGAAATATCCAAACCATGGAGTTTACGGACACTGAAATCGGAACAAAACTTGCTTATTGAAGCTAGGCAGGTTTTTAACCTGTGGAAAAACAAATCCAATAAAACACCATATTAATAAGGAGGAACCCCATGCTTTCCAGAAGAAACGCCACCACCGCACTGTCCGCAGCCACCGCCTCATTGCTTTCCTCCTGCGGAACCATTCTCTATCCCGACCGCGTCAACCAAGAGAATCGCGGCAACTTTGATCCGGTTGTCATTATTCTGGATGCCGTCGGCCTGTTCTTCTTTCTGATTCCGGGCGTGGTTGCGTTTGCGGTAGACTTTGGCACGGGGGCAATCTTTCTCCCCGAAGGCCATGAGCCAGGAGACAAGGAACGCACCATATTCGACGACTTAAGCATGCACACACCCCAGATCCGTGGAAAACTCAGCCAACGCGATATTGAACATGTCGTCAGCCAAGCTGCCGGAGTCGCCATCGATTTGTCCCGCGACGATGTCCGCGTTGTACAACTCGACCATCTTGACCAGTTCTGGGTGGCCCATTCCCGGTTTTCGGGAAATGCGATGCTGGTGGCAAATTAAAGTTGGACCGGACTGAAACGTAAACGCGAGGCCCCCGGCGAAAACTATTTTTGCCCCGTTGTCGAGGTGCGCTATTGGCGGATGAATTTAACCGAGTCCCCTGCTGCTACAAAAACAATTCATTGTCGTTCAGCAAAGAGCCGACACCCTTCTCATCCTCCCCGACGGCAACAAACTCAGCCTGCCCGTTATCCGTGGTCTTCCAACGGCCTACATACGTCATTCCCTGTTCCGAGATTACGAAACCGTCCTCCTCGGAGATGTCGAGAAGAACCGTTTCACCATCCATTTGACCTTTCCACTTCCCAGCATAGGATGGTTTTGTGGTGCATCCCGCCACGAACAACCCCAACCCAACTACAAGTGCTATCATGCTTTTCTTTAGTCCTTCTTTAATCCACAACAAAGAAAGAAGGGGCTGAATGACCGGCACTGGTTCCCGCAATTGGTCCGTGACAATATGCTAGCGATTCACCGGGTTCAAATCAGAGTCAAACCGGGTTTTCTTTTTTGCCTGCTCGATCTGAGTCACTTTTTTCTCATACTTCGAGCGACTCCCTTTGATACAGACCACATTCCCTCCGCTGTCCTTGATAAATACCAGATAGCCATCATACTTATCCCCGTGATCATTCGAGTAGGAGGTGTCCGTGTAGGTTACGGTGGATTGATTGCCGGAAAACTCGATCTTCTTTTGGTGCTCAAAGGAGAATTCATACTGGGTTTTGTCGAGAATCCATATCTCATCGTCATAGAGATCTTTCCCGAAAACATACAGATGCGCAGTGAATTTCCTGCAGGAAGATTCACGGTTCTTTTTGGTCAGGGTCACACGGCCCTTGATCTTTTCCCTCCTGCGAGAATAGCCGTATCCATCGGAAGAGATCTGCTTGCTCTCCTTGTCGATAAAGACATCTATCTCGATTGTTGGAGGAATTGCATTTTCCAGATACTTTTGATCTTTCGCGCTAAGGCCACTCTGCGGAACCTTGACCTGTTTTCCACTGGCCGTTTTTAAAACGACCTTACCGGAAAAAATGCTCACAAATTCGGCCTCAATGGAATTTCCCTTTTTGTCGGTCCACGTACGCATCTCAGCGAAGGTGCCCATTGCGCCGATGGCCAGCACAATCATTATTCCAATCAATAGTCTTTTCATCATTCTCCCCTCCCCTCGGTTTAGTAAACTGGTTTTGTGGTTTTCGGGAACCCCTACGGTTTTAAATCGACACGGTAGAAACATTTGCTGTCGGCGCTGTGGACGGTAACGGTGTAGCTGTTTTGCGGATACGGAAGAACAGGCGAAAGGCTGGTGAAAGGCTCGTATAAAAGGCTTGATGATCGTTTAACCACCGCGTCCAATCCCACCACGGGATCCCACTCAAGAATGAAGCCTTCGGGAACAAGTGCAAAACCGATGATGGCGGCACCCTGCGCCTCAGGACGAGATCCGAATGCCCCTTCTAGGTTGTCTATAATGTACCGCCCGGGTTCTTCGTCAAATTTGAACAAGCCATATGCGGCCGTCCCTGTGAAATCGAGGCTAAGAACCGCTTCAGGAAAACTGCTATCGACCGTTACATTGGTCAGGGTGGCCACTTGGAATGTCGATGCGATCAGGCTGTCGGTATGGTCGTAAATCTCAAATGTAACTCCGTAGACTTCTTGGGAGGTATTCATTGCAAAGCCAAACATTACGTTCGACGAGGCTCCAAACGAAAAATCAACCCGAAGATCCACCTCAAGATCTGTGGTTCCCTCAATACCAGGCTCATTGATGAAATTCATATTTGGCCCTGGGCCACTGGTATTGAATCCCTCTGGATCAAGCGTTGAGAACACAACGTCAACTATCCCGTCCCCGTCATAGGCATATGAGGTTTCGCCTTGAACCACTTCGTCAAATGTAATCACGGCGGCATTACTCGTTGCCATGAAGGCAATAAGACATGCGATTCCTGTTGTAATAATGGGTTTTCCCAATTTATTTCTCCTATATGACATAACTATCCGATCCTCCCCGTCTTATACCTAATTAACCTGAATAGAATTATTACCACCGAATACACGGAACTGATTCGACGCGCTTTTCTTCCGTAGTTCAATCAATACGAAACAAATTGATTTCATATTAGGGAATTTGTATTCCCTGCGATATGCCTACGGAGCGCTTGCAGACTGCTTGCCGCTCCCGGCTCATCACTTTTTTCTCGACTAATATCAACGAACCAAACTTTTGCCCTTTCTAAATAGGGATCAGCTGGACAGTTTGTCCGGTAGCGGCGGCGTGGGGATCCAGTTGCCCGTATCATTCTTGGAGAAGGTCACCTGGAGCGACCCCCTCTTTTTGCCATCGACGAACCCGATACGGAAGAGGGCCGTTCGGGAGGGGTCGTCTGGGTCGCCGAAGTTCGCGATCCCTGTGGTGCGCACTCCTTGGTATTTCCGGTTGAATATACGTAGCGCGCGAGTGGTGTTCGGGCGGATCTTGAGCAGCAGGGGCTCGCTGACGGGGGCGTCGAACTCTTGCAGCGCGGAATAGAGCGGGGAGTCGGAAAGCGGTTCTCCTGCGGTTATTCTTTGTTCGAGAACCTCTATCAGCGGAAGCACGGCGCGGTCATCGCCGATCTTTTCCAGGATTTTGGCGGAAAAGTCGGCCACCTTCGGGTCGGGATCGCCCAACGTGGCGATAAGGGGATAGACGGCCATTGACCCCGCTTCGATCAGTTTGGCATTGGCGATTTCCTGGTTCTTTCCGCCTAGCAGGGCAATGAGTCGCGGAATGTGTTTTGGGGAAGGGGATCCATCGTCGCGAGCTTGTTTAAAGTCGGGGTTGAGCGCGGCGGCGGCCCCCCATAGATCGAGGCGCCATGAAGGGGCACCCTTCCAGGCATTGCGGCCATTGAACCATGCAAGCCCCTCGACGCCCGCAACGTTGGTGACGGTGGCGATGGCGGCCACGGTGCAGGGTTCGCCAAGTTCTTCGAGGGCCCGGCAGGCATACCGGCGAAAATCCGGGCAGCCATGGGAGGTGACTTCCAGCAGGGTTTCAACATGGGCCATGTCCGCAAGCTGGCCAATCACGGCCATGTCGAAGGTTTTCCCGCCGGTGGCCGAAACACGGGCGAGCCGATACCAGAATAAATCGTCCCCTGCGGTTGGAATCGAGCCGGTCTGCCCGAGAATTGAAAGGGCACCGGCGCGAACCGCTTTATGGCAGTCTTTCAGGGCGTTCAAAAGCGCAGGGACGGATGGCTTCCCGATGGCGGAGAGCGAAGCGATCGCGACGGAGCGAATGCCGGCGTTGTCGTCGGCCATGGCGGGAACAAGGGATTCTGCCGCCACGGGTCCGCCGGTATGGCCAAGTGCCTTCCCGCAGGCCAGGCGAAGCGAGCCGGAAGAAGTCCTGAATTTTTTGGCCAAAGGAGCGCTGGCCTTTTCATCCCCGATAAGGCCGAGCGAGTTTGCCGCGAGGCAGGCGATCTCCTCTGCGCCGTCGTCGAGCGCCGCAGCCAGCGCATCGACAGCCTGCGCAGCCTTGCGCCGTCCCAGTTCTGCGGCTGCCCATTTGCGAACCGCTTTTTGGTCGCTTTCCAACCCGTTTATAATCGCAGGGATGGCCGAGTCCCCGATCATGGAGAACGACTCATCTGCAACGATGCGAATTTTCTCATTATCGTCGGACAGGGCAAGAACGAGGGCTTCCGCCGCCACGGGTCCGCCGGTATGGCCAAGTGCCTTCCCGCAGGCTAGGCGACGCTCGATGGACGAGGTCCTGAATTTTTCGGCCAACGGCGCGCTGGCTTTTTCATCCCCGATGAGGCCGAGCGAGTTTGCCGCGAGACAGGCGATCTCCCTGGTGTCGCTGAGCATCGCAACCAGTGCGTCGATGGCTTGGGCGGCATGGAGCCGGCCCAACCCTTCAATCGCTCCTTTGCGGATGGCGAGCTTTGGATCATCGAGGGCTCCAATCAGATTTTCAATATCGCCGCTCTCCGTCCAGCGGGCAACATCGTCGATCGTTCGGCTGCAGCCGGCAAGGCCAAGCAACACCATCATGGAAACCATGCATGCTATGTTTTTCATGTTCAAACTCCCCTGTAAGCTAGTAGTAGTAATCAAGTTTTTCATAGTAGGGCTAAATCGACTAAGAGGCTATTTTAAATTTCAAGATTAATCGGCCGAGTCCCGCTCTGTTTCTTCCAGCGTCCCGCGTGCAAACACCTAAACTCGTTTTGGGCTTCGCTTTCCATTATAATCGGGGTCAGTGTTTGTAAGCAATCCGGGTCGTTTTCTCGGGCAACTTCACAAAAGGTACTTACCTTTAGTTACGCTTTTGTTACGCCTTTATTTTGATTGGTTCCTTAATCGGGCATCTCCATCGGTTTGACGAAGGCAACGTACAGCACTGGATCCTTCCAATTGTCACCACAATGTAGAATGGCTTTCCCATTGTTTTTTTCTCGATCTAAAACTAAAGGTCTCCCCCTTCGTCCTTTGTCTCAATGCGTTGAATTGTTCCGTCAGCTATCGATTGTTTTGGATCCTGTTTGAATGACTTCGCTTTCCCTGTTGCTTCTTTGGCCGCCTCAGATTTGTCCGGACCCATCACCGACAGAAGCGAAGCATAGGCCGACCAGCAATGCTCGCACTCGTGTGTCTCCAGCAGTGTTTCATAGGCCTGCTCCGCCTGTTTGTATTTTTTATTTGCCTTAAGTGAATCAGCCAGATAGCGCTGGTACTGGTGGGGTGCGTTCTCGCAAAGCTCGATGGCTTTTTGGATGGCTGGCAATTCCGCCTTGTACTTCTTCTGTGCCCTGAGGGCCTTTGAATATTCAAACAAGAAACCCGCATTTTCCGGCCACCGTTCCGTCAGTTCCTTCCCAAGTGCTTCCGCCGCGTTCGGGTCGGTTTGGACTAGCGATGCCAACTGTCCATAGTAGGCAAACAGATGGGTTGAATCTTGATCCGTCACCATTTTAAATTGCTCCGCAGCTTCTTGGCATTTGCCATAAGCCATCAAGTGATGACCGTAGGCAGCACGCACCAAAGTGCTTTCCGAGGAAATTTCGATAGCCTTTTGATAATAGGATTCATCCTTTGGCGGGTCAAAAACCCATCCCGCCACAATATGCAGAAGGGAGGAATCGGGCGTTTCATCGCAGATTTCTTTTAAGGCACTTTTCGTTTGCTCTTCATTGTCGGGCGTCATCGTGTCTAGCACGCTCAGGATGCGCTCAAATTGATATGTACGGTTACGTTCCGGACACAATGCCTGAAGCACTTGATCGGACAGGTTGTTGTTGGTGAACAACTGCCTGATGGAGCCAACGCTTCCGCCCAAAATAATGTGGTCTTTATTTTCAAGATAGAGCTCGGAGGCCAGAATGCCTACGACCTTTCCCGTTTTTGGGTTTAGCATCGGCGAACCGCTCCACCCCTTCCCCGGATATTTGACGGAGCCCAATTGAACCTCGGCACAACCTTTCCCATCGGTTGTCCTGAGTATAACCGTCTCAGACATGATCTGCCGACTGATCGCCCCGTCGCCGCCTCGGCAGGAGGCTTTGGGAGGATAGCCGGCAATCGTGATTGATCTCCCGGTTTTCCATTTCTCCGATGTTTCCAACTCCAAAGCCGGATGGGCCTCCCAGGTAGGCTTTAAAATGGCCAAATCGTTTTCCCTGTCCACCGCAATGATTTCAGCC
>DAOVNC010000459.1 GCA_030630445.1 Kiritimatiellales bacterium
CTTGGCTGGAACTGGGTCCGTCGTTCTCCGGAAATGGAACTGAAATGACCGTCCCGGATCTCGCTATCGGCCCCCGGCGCTACTATCGCCTCCGGATCGAATTGCCTTAAGGCTGGGGACTTCCAGAGCGTTTTTGAAAAGGGCTAGATAAATTTTGATAATATAGGTAGACGAAACCAAATATATGGAGAAGACACCATGAAAGATACACGAAGAGCCTTTCTTGAAAAAACCGGAACAGTAGCTCTGTTTGCATCATCCGTCACGTTAATCAATGCCGAGGAAGCCGAGGCATCCGGGGAAAAGCCCATCATCAGTGTGCCGATGTTGATGGGGCCGACAACGAGTGAAATCTCGGTTTGCTGGGCGATCTCCAACCCTCAAGCCAATACCAAGGGATGGGTGGAATACGGCTATGACAAAGATAATCTGGACCAAAAAAAATATGCGGCGCCACACGGCTATGCCCAGTATGGCCGAATCAAAAACGTCCGTCTTAAAGGTCTCGATGGCAAGAAGCGGCTCTATTACCGTTGCTGCCTCAAGGCGGAAAATGACAAGCATGCGGGATGGACATCTGAAGTCTACCATTACGATTCTATCACGAGACCTGACAAAAAAGTCAAATTTGCGGTCATGAATGATACCCACCTCAATCACGGGGTGATCAAAAAATGCATTGAGCGCTCGAAGGCATTCGGCAGTGATTTTATTTCATGGAACGGCGATCTTTTCAACTACGTCACCAAGGAGCAGGACCTGATAGATCAAATTTTCATGAGCTATCCCGGCGGCATGGCCCAGGAGACACCTCTTGTTGTTCCCCGTGGAAACCATGATTGCCGGGGTGCGGCCGCGAATCTTTTCGGGCAGGCGATCGGAAGGCCGTCGAGCGATGAGTTTTACTACCATTATCGCGTGGGCGATGTTGCCTTCATCGTACTGGACTCCACGGAGGACAAGGAGGATTTCCGGCTCCGGCCGGATGCTGCCTTTGACCAGATTTTGAGGGATCAGGTTATCTATCTTGAGTCGCTTATTCGTGATCCTCTGATCAAACAGGCGAAAAAGAAAGTTGTCCTTACCCATATTCCACTATGGAGAACCAAGGACTGGGGACGTCCCTATATGCGGGACCTATGGCTTGAGGGCCTCGAGAAGAACCAAGTGGATCTGATTATTTCCGGGCACACCCATGTCTATGAGTTTATTCCGAAAAACACGCCGAAGGCCAAATTAACGGATCCAGTTCGAGATCCTCACCCGCCGTCGAACTCCATCCCCCAGCTTATCGGAGGCGGCCCATCCGACAGCCGGGCCACGGTGATACTCGGTGCGTATGATCAAGGAAAATTAATGATTCAGATGGAGGACATGAGCGGAAAAATACTCGTCAAGTTTTCCGTTTGATCACTCTGCCAATCACACCCATAAGTACCTGTCCAGTGGTAGTAGAGAATCACAGATGAACACCGATGGACACGGGTTAGTGAAAAACCCGGCGGAAACATTAAAAAGAAGAATGGAGAGCGAACTAGGAAATTTTGTAAAACACGGCGTCTGGAGGAGATGGAGAAACCATGTTCCGAAACCGCTGAACGGAGAATAATGGAGAATTTTATGACGAGTCATGGAAATGGAATGAAATGGGCCCTGCTTTCAGTGGCGTGTGTAGTGTTGTCAACCCGTGCGGTGGGCGCAAAGCCGACGCAGGCGATCCAGTCGGCGGAATTGAGAGCAACGATCGATACCGCTTTTCCGCGGGTGCTCGGCTACACCTGGCTGGCGAATGGTGCAATCCTTTACGGTCAGGAGGAGGTCCTGTCGGAAGTGAGGATCAACGGTGAGTCGCGCAAGCCAACGGTAACCTTCCGCAAGGCCGGACCGGACCGGGCCGGCTACAAGCTGCATTTCCCGAAAATCAAAGTGACCATGATCGTTGAGATGGCGGTGGACGGGAATGTGCTGAATTTCAAGATTGTCCAGATCCAGGAGGAAGGCTCTTTCAAGGTCAAATCCATCGAGTTTCCCAACCACAGCCTGGTGTCGGTTCGGAGCACCCAGCCGAAGGCGGCGGTGGCCACGGCGCTGATCACCGGAATCTGGAACAAGATTGTCGAGGAGTTCAATCCCCTTTCGGAAAAGGCGGTCGATGCCGAACCCGTCGAGCAAACCTATTTGGTGGTCAACAGCGGCAAGCTGGCGGCGTCCATCGACAACAACGTCATATACTATGAGCGGACGCGGGCCCAAACCCTCAAAGAGGGGGGCTACAAGAAATGCGGGATATGGAACGGCGTCTGGACCTATCGGGAGATCGACTCGGAGATTGTCGGGCTGCCATGGTCGAAGGTGATTGTCGTTGCCGATAAGAACGGCGACGATCTGGTGGACTGGCAGGACGGGGCCATCGGGTTCCGCGAAAACATGGAGGAACCGCTCGGGGCGGACGACATCCGAAACTCCATTTCATACATCAGCTTTAACGGCGGAAGTGTCGCGATCGCCCCGTTCCTGCGGGCGCTGGAAGACGCAAAGCAGCTGAACCTGATGCTGGACGGCTTCGGGCAGATGGTCCAATTGAAGGGCTACCAGTCGGAAGGGCATGACGCGGCGCATCCGGATTGCGCGGGCAAC
>DAOVNC010000108.1 GCA_030630445.1 Kiritimatiellales bacterium
GCACATCACGTGGAAGGGCTGCGCCAGCTTCCATGCGGGAAAGGTGTTGGTGCTGTAGCGCTGGTGCACGAGGGCCAGTGCGGAGTCGAATTCCGGGTCAAGCAGGTCGGGATAGTACTCCTCCATCTGCTCCGGCAGCAGCAACCCCTTATAGATAATGATGCGGCAGGTCAGGGTTGCAACATAGAAGTCCCCCTTGGCTGGCAGGTCGGATTTGAAGATCTTGTTTTCAGCCACCTTGCGGATGATGTAGAGCATGCGATCGAACGTGCGGTCGTCATCGACGCCTTCGCCGCGACCGACGAAGATCTGCCAGATCTCCGGCTCGGAAGCCTTGGCCGTCTTTCCAATATTTGCGTTGTTCGTCGGCATCTTGCGCCAGCCCAGCAGCTTCTGGCCCTCCGATTCGATCGCCTCCTCGAGGATGGTCTTGCACTGTTCGCGCTGGAGTTCGTCCCGTGGAAGAAAAACCAGTCCGGTGCCGTATTCCTTCTCGGCCGGAAGATCGATCCCCAGCTTCAGGCACTCGCGCAGATAAAGCCTATGCGGGATCTGCAGCAGAATCCCGGCGCCGTCCCCGGTCAACGGATCGGCCCCCGCCGCACCGCGATGGGTCAGGCACACCAGGATTTCCAGTGCATCCTTGATAATGCCGTGGGATTTCTTTCCGTGCAGGTTGCAGATAAATCCAACGCCACAGGCATCGTGCTCGTTTTGCAGATCATACAGGCCCTGCACAGCAGGGAATCCGCTTGGGCAAAATTCGCTTTTCGCTTCAATAGATTCGGTTTTGGTCATAAAAAAAGCCATCGGTTTACTCCGAAGAACGGCTAGGATGATTTGTCTATTTCCCCCATCCAAGTCAATTCATATCAGGAACTAATCTCTCCATGGCCAATACCCGACCCCGTTTGACTAGACATGCTTACCCTTTCTTTATGCCGTCGCATTCCCAACAGGGGGCCAACCGTTGGATTCGGGTTTATTTTCCTGCCGGCCGAAGGAGCTGACGCGTGCTGAAATAGCTCTCAAGATTGGCTTCAAGATCTTTGAGCACATCCTTGTATTCAGGGTTCCGGGCTTGGTTGACGGTTTCGAGCGGATCGTTTTCATAGTCGTAAAGTTCGACCGAATCGATGAGCGAACGATCGAACTTCCCCGTACGGCTGACTTCGTCCTTCACCCAGACGACAAGGCGATAGCGCTCGGTGCGCAGGGCGTAGCCCATAAGTCCCTTCTTCGCATGGTCAGGATATTGGCTCATGGCGAAGTTCTTCACCTTGGCCTTGGAATCCTTGAGGATCGGCAACAAACTGGTTCCTTCCAGTTGTTCCGGTATGAGAAGCCCCGTCAGGTCGCACAGCGTAGGAAACAGGTCGACCGATTCGACCGGAGAACCATTTTCCTTGCCTCGCTCCATGCTCCCTACCCCCTGCCCCATGCTGATTATCAGCGGCGAATGGGTGGCCTGCTCAAACGTGGAGTGTTTGCACCAAATATTGTGATCGCCCAGATGCCAGCCATGGTCTCCCCACAGCACGACGATCGTGTTCTTGTCCATGCCGGTCTCCTTGAGCTTGGCCATCACCTTGCCGATCTGCGCATCAACGTAGGCGACGCAGGCATAGTAGCCGTGGATCAGCTCGCGCTGCTTTTCCAAATCTGCACCAAGCTCCTTGATTTCGATGTCCGAATAACCGCCGAGTTCATAGCCGGGATGGAAGGCATAGTCCGGTGAGCCCAGGGGCATCTTCCTAAATGCAGCCAATTTAATGTTTTCACGGTCGTAGAGATCCCAATATTTCTTGGGAGCGACGAATGGCAAATGGGGCTTGCGGTAGCCGAGCGTTAGAAAGAAAGGCTTGTCCGACTTCGCAAACCGGTCGAGCATGCCCATCCCCCACTCCGTCATGGCTCCATCCGAATAGGCATCGTCCGGAAGGTCGAGGCATTCCGTGGAGGGCTTGGCATTGAGCTTGGCCATGAACTGCTGTTTTTCCTTATATTTTTTCAGGTCGCTCTTTTCCAATGCCTGGGCTGCCGCATGAATTTCCTTGCCCTGATATTGTGTGTACAGAGCGGGAATCCTCCCTCCGTCATACGGTAAATCCCCGGAATGCACATACGGGATCGACCACGACAGGGGATCTTCGTTCTTGAAGCCATGCATGATCTTTCCGGAACCAGCGGTTTCGTATCCGCTCTTTTTGAAATATTCCTGCATGGTGAACGCCTTCGGGCATTCTTCGCGGCAGGTATGCTTCAGATCCCACACCTTCGTCGTGTCTGGACGCAGGCCGCTAAACATGCTCGCGCGCGATGGCCCGCAGACCGCCTGCTGGACATAGTGGTGGGTAAAGAGCATCCCGTTTCCTGCCAGCCGGTCAATATTCGGCGTCTTCACCGTTTCCGAACCATAGCATCCCAACTCGGGCTTCAGGTCGTCCATGCTCAGGAACAGGATGTTTGGTTGCGCCGCAAAAGAAGACCCTGCGAAAACCAAGCCAGCGATCATAGTTGGAAGTATTTTCATCTCTATTTCTCCTGCGCGATGCCGCGCTTTTTAAAAATTCGTTCGAAGTTTTCAACGACCTGCTTGTATTCCGGATTGCCAGACAGATTCACGGTTTCGAGCGGATCCTTTTCATAGTCGTACAGTTCCGTCGCGACCGTCGGGCCGGTCACGGTTCCATTTTTATAATCATTCTCGATCCACTTCACGTAGCGGTAGCGCTTATCGCGCAGCGTATATCCCATCCGGCTCGGCCAGCGGGGGAACTGCTCCAGCGCAGCCTCGCGCACCATCGCCTCCGGGTTTCCAAGGATCGGAACGAGCGACAACCCCTCGCAACTTTCAGGGATTGGAAGCCCGGCCAATTCGCACAACGTCGGGAAAATATCAACAAATTCGGAAGGCGACTCCGTCTTTGCACCCCGCGCCAAGCTCCCCGCTCCCCGCCCCGCGCTGATCACCAAAGGCGAGCGAACGGCCTGCTCGTAGTTGGTGTGTTTGCACCACATGCCGTGGTCGCCCAGATGCCAGCCGTGGTCGCCCCACAGCACCACGATGGTGTTGTCCGCGAGACCCAGCATGTCGAGGTGGCCGAGCAGCTTCCCGACCAGCGCATCCGTATAGCTCACGCAGGCGCGATACCCGTGAATGAGTTCCCGCTGCAAACCATCGGAGGCCGGTCCCTCGAGCGGAAAGCGCGAATAGGTTCCGCGCACCTCCCATGAATCCTGGAAGGCGTAATCCGGCGCGCCCTGCGGCATTTCCTGAAACGGGGCAAGTTCGATCTTCGACCGATCATACAGATCCCAATACTTCTTGGGGGCCACAAACGGAAGATGCGGCTTGGAGAAACCAACCGCCAAGAAAAAAGGTTTGCCACCCTTGGCGAGCGAATCCATTTGTTCGATGGCACTGTTGAGCGTAGCTCCGTCGCCATAGGCATCGTCCGGCAGATCGAGGCACTCCGTGGGCGGCTTTACAAAAGGGAACCGGACAAGAGCCTTTCTCCAAGCCGCCTTGTCGCTCTTCTTGATGGCATTGGTTTTTAGGTAGGCTTTAAACGCTTCGTTGTCTTCACGAACCCGGGGATCGTGAAACCCGTTGACGGAAGGACCCGTCTCTTTCGAGAAAAATTCATCCGCCGGACGCTGGCGAAAAGGAATCGACCAGGACGGCTTGTCGAAAGCATTGTCCACGCAGCGTGGGTCGTAGACCTTTCCGGTTCCGGTGGTTTCGTACCCCTGCTGCTTGAAATATTCCGGAAGGGTCAGAATGTCCGGGTTCATATCGCGCATCTTGGTTTTGAGGTCGTACACCCGCGTCGTGTCGGGGTAGCATCCGCTCATCAAACTCGCGCGCGACGGGCCACATACGGACTGCTGGCAGGCATTGTTCAAGAATACGGTTCCGCGCTCCGCCAACTTATCGATATTCGGTGAAAGCACGTCGGGATCGTCATAGCACCCCAGCATCGGTTTGAGGTCATCGACTGCAATGAAGAGGATATTGGGCTTCGTAGCGGCAAAGGCCGCTACAGAAAGCCCAGTGATTAAAGTCGTCGTTAAAATTCGTTTCATTTTCCCGCCTTTCCGTTCCATTTTTGTTCGCGTGTATGCGCGTTGATTTCCTTACGCCAGCCGTGTAGCACCGCCAGCATCTCGGTCGTCTTTTCCGGCATCTTTTTTGAGAGATCGTTCTGCTCTCCGATGTCTTTCGACAAATCGTACAACTCGACATGGCCCGCATTGTACCATTCGAGCAATTTGTAATCGCCCATGCGCACCGCGCTGTTATCCGTATCCCCCGTGCTGTAGGGGCGGCTGGTCGGCGAGTGCCAGAAAATCGGATTGTCGCGCTTAAATGCCTGCCCCTTCAACGAAGGTACAATACTCATCCCATCTTTATGGTTTTGCGGTTGAAGCGGAAGTCCTGCCATTTCGAGGAAGGTGGGAAACAGATCGGAGCCCACCACTACGTCCGTCTTATTCACAAAGCCCGCCTTCGTCACACCGGGCCACTTGGCGATGAACGCCTCGCGAATACCGCCTTCGTAGAGCCAGCCCTTGCCGGTGCGCAGCGGTAGGTTCGAGGTTGCGAGCGGGCGTCCGCTTACCTTTCCATTCACCGCGCCTCGGTTCGAAAGCCCGCCGTTATCGGCGGTGAACACGATGATGGTGTTATCAGCAATGCCCTGTTCTTCCAAGGTTTGGAAAATGCGCCCGAGGCTTTCGTCAACGCTTTCGATCATGGCCGCATAGACGGCATTGTCCTGCCGCATTTTCATATCGCCCCGCCCCGTCGCTTGGTCGACCGGCGCATATTCAGGACCGTCGAATTTCATGGTCTTGAGCTTTTTCTCATACTTTTCCACCAATCGCTCCGGTGCCTGAAACGGCGTATGTACGCCATAGTGCGAGAGGTAGAGGAAGAAGGGTTTGTCGGCATTGTCCTCGATAAACCCAATGCACTTGTCGGTCATTGCTTCCGTGATGTAGTCGCCTTCCTTGCCATCCTCCATCCCCGCAATGTAGTTCTTGTCCAGCCCGATTTCCCATCCGGGTTTAAGCTTGGAGGTATCCACCTTTCGGTAGGGGAAGAAATAGGTCGTCGGCGCCCCGGCCGCCCCGGCGGCAATATTGATATCGAAGCCCATGTTCTGAGGCAGGTTCTTTTCGCCGAACGGGCCGGTCAGGTGCCACTTTCCGGCGAAGCAGGTTTTATAGCCGCCCTGTTGCAGCGCCTGGCCCATGGTGGCATCGGTCGGTTGCAGGTGCCCCTTGCCGCCGGGCACGCCGCCGCGTGCCGGGAACCGCCCGGTAAGAACCCCGTAGCGCGCGGGCAGGCAGCGCGGGTGCGGGGTGTATCCCTGCGTGTAGCGCACGCCTTCCTTCGCCAGACGATCCATGTTCGGTGTCTCATAGAATTTCGAACCCTGACACCCGATATCCATCCAACCGAGATCGTCCACATAGAACAACACAATGTTTGGCTTCTTCGCTGCGGCCTGTGCCACGCCGGTCCCAGCCAGTATTCCGCCCACTGTTGCCGCTTGCAAAAAATGTCTTCGCTCCATGTTCATCTCCTACTTGAAGGTGACCGCTACGCTTCCACTACGTTTTTCCAACGAGAACGGAATCCTCTTTTCTCTCCCGGCATGGCTTACGGTGATTTCATAGTCGCCAAGAAAACCGCGAACCCCAGCCAAACCTTCGGGGTTGGTGCGAACGGTTTCGTCGGTATGCCACTCTTTTTTAATCATGTATTCCCACGCTTGTGCGATACGCTTCTTTTTCCAGTCGCTGGAGTAGAATGCGGCGGAGGGTTTCCATGCGGCATCTTCCCACAGGCACCAGATCATGATGCCTGTGGTTTGCGGATGGCTGAAGACGGCGGTCATGAAGTCGCGCGTGAAGCGCGCCTGGAGCAGTTCATCGGTTTCCTCGAAATCAAATTCGGTGATCTGCATCTCCAGCCCGAATTCCGCAAAGCGGTCGAGGCGGAGCAGGATTTCCTCCGGCGGAACCGGTGCGCGGAAATGGCCTTGCAAACCGATGCCTTCGACGGGCGCGCCTTGCTCCAACAGATACTTGATCCAGTCGTAGTAGTTCTGTTGGTGCACCTCGTCATATCCCGCAAGGATGGCATAGTCGTTGATGTAGCATTTGAATTTGGGATTCGACTCCTTGGCTATGCGGAACCAGTCGGCGACGACATCCCTACCGTACAAATCGACAAACTCATGCTGGGTGTAGAGTTCGTTGACGATATCCCATTCCGCAAAGGACTCCGGATAAACCGTGGCCATTTTGCGGACATGTTCTTCGATCACCTTTCGGAACTCGTTGGTTTTGGCGCCCCACTCCTCCTGCATGCCGCGCGGCAGGCGCTTCCATGCCGGCCAGACCATCACGTGCCCGCGCACGGGAATGCCTCGCTCGGCACACCACGCAATTGCTTCTTCGAGCTGCGGATCGCCGTCCTGGTAGAACTTCCACTTCATGCGGTTTTCAAATACCACCTTGTTGAACAGGTCCTCCACGGCCTCTTGATATTTTTGCGCATCTTCCGGATTCCGGGGGTTGAACATCGAATTCAACCCCGCAGCCACGCCGAAGCCAAAAGCATGGTTTTTCAGCTCCACATGCACCTTGGCATTCGAAACCGGATTTCCGAATCGATCCACCACGGTGATTTTCAGATCTTCCTTTCGGTGTTCTTCAATGCGTGCATGGGCCGCCTTGCGCCACGGGGCATCCGGCTCCATTCCCTGATAGTAGGTTTCGGTTGCGGGCAGCTGATCCGGTTTTTTCTTGTCGTGGTAATTGAGCAGTTCAAGCCCTCCGATGAGAAGCACTTGCGGTTTGGTCCCTCCCAGCTTGAAGGTGATCGAATAGCCCGCTTCATTATCGATCGGTGCAACGAACGGAATCAGGAACTGTTTCCACTTCTTGCCAACCGAGACGGTTTTCGTGAAGGGAAATAGATGCCGGTCTGGGTGATGGGCCCGGCCCGTGACGGAGAATCTTCCAAGTGCCGACTCATCGGCGGATTCCCCACAGCGTGCATAGAAAGAGAGAAGCAGCACATCGCCTTTGCCGATCTGCCCCTTGATTCTACCGGCTAGCTGGAGGTCGTATTCCCGCTCCGTGCGCGCCTTTATCTCCACCTGAAAGGCTTGCTTGAACGATGGGTTGGACACCTTGACCACCTCGGACGAAATCGCCTCGGATGCCCGACCCCCCGTCTGCCATTTCAGGAAAGGCTTCTCGAACTCAAGCTTCCTGCCGCCGGAAGGCGGGCGCGCCCCGAAGGCCACGCCACCCAGCACGCACAGCAAGACTAGGGTCGGATATTTCATTGCTGTGTCTCGAAAAACCCTTGAAGTTTCCGGCTCATTTTATCGGCTACCGACTTATACTCGTGTGCATCAACCACATTGACGGTTTCCATTGGGTCCTTTTGATAGTCGTAGAGTTCGCGGCCCACCACCTTATCCGGATCATACGGCTCCGTACTCCGGCCACCAGCGAGCCACGCCACATAGCGGTAGCGGTGATCGCGGATCGCATAGCCCATTCCTTTCCTGCCCCCCCCGGGCCACTGGCTGACGGCATAATCCTTGACTGAAGCTTCCGGGTTTTTCAGTAGAGGCACGAGACTCGTGCCATCGAGGTTTCTTGGAATTGGAACCCCTGTGAGTTCGCACAGCGTCGGGAAAATATCGATAAACTCGGTTGGCGACTGTGTTTCCCCTGCGGTTGGAATATCCGGTGAAGAGAAGATCAAAGGCGAGCGGGTGGCCTGCTCAAAGTTGGTGTGCTTGCACCACAGGCCGTGGTCGCCGAAATGCCAGCCATGGTCGCCCCACAGGACAATGACCGTGTTCTTGTCCAACCCCTGGCTCTTGAGTTCATCCAACAGGCGCCCGACCTGCGCGTCGATGTAGGAGACGCAGGCATAATAGCCATGTATCAGTTCCTTCTGCTTCTCTGCGGCCATGTGTTTTTGCCTATCGGTCGAATAGCTGTCGAAGTCCGGAATGCCGGTATAGGATCGTAGCTCGCCGGAGGTATGATAGGCCACATCCACCCCGTTTTTCGATTTTTGCTGGAACGGGGTCACCTTGAAATCGTCCCGGTCGTAAAGGTTCCAATATTTGGAAGGCGCCACAAACGGCAAGTGCGGTTTCTTGAACCCGACCGCCAGGAAGAACGGCTTCCCCTTCCCTTTCAGTTCTTTCATCAGCCGGATGCCCTCGGTGGCGATGGCACCGTCCGTATAGGCTCCGTCCGGCACATCGACGGATTCGACCACCGGCCAGGCATCGTGCTCCACCAGGAAATTTTTTACGTCCCCATATTTTTTCAGCCCCTTTTCGGTCGCTTGTTCAAAGAGATCTCGCATCTCCTTGCCATGATAAGCACCGAGCACCGCTTTTCCAAAGGTTGGATCATTTGGCAGGTGGTCGGGCTTGGAGTACGGGATCGACCACGAGGGTTCGTCCAATTGTTTATCGACGCAACGCGGATCATAAATCTTCCCCGTTCCGGCGGTTTCAAAACCCCGGCTACGCAGGTATTGCGGCAGCGAAACGGTGTCGGGATTCATATCCCGCATCCGCGTCTTCAAATCCCACACCCG
The DNA here is from genome assembly GCA_030630445.1 of Kiritimatiellales bacterium. Lineage (GTDB taxonomy): Bacteria > Verrucomicrobiota > Kiritimatiellia > Kiritimatiellales > Pontiellaceae > Pontiella. The sequence goes on from DAOVNC010000108.1 coordinate 8,654, forward strand.
GGTATGGTCCGGCCGCAGGCCGGTCATCAGACTCGCGCGGCTCGGGCCGCAGACGGCCTGCTGGCAATGGTTGTTCAGAAAAACCGTTCCAGCATCCGCAAGGCGATCAATGTTTGGCGTTTGGATGAGCGTGTCGCCGTAGCAACCCAGCACAGGCTTCAAGTCATCCACCGCGATAAAGAGAATGTTTCTGGCGGTATTTCCCTCTTCACCTGAACAATGAAACACGAGAACCAGTAACGCACTCATCAGTGTTGTAATACGACGTCCAAGCTTCATATTCCTCCCCCTCGAAATTAGTTGGCAACATGCACCTGATAGAATTCCTGAACCTCGGTTTGCGGGACAACAACGGGGCTGCCGACAAGCCCCGTCTGGTTCGTGCTCCAAGATGCATCGAGCAGGTTGGTTTTGGACATCAGGTTATAGGTCACACCCACCGCATCCGACCAGGCAACCTCGCTACCGGATATGCCCAACCCTGCAAGTGAAAGATTACCCGCCGTCGTATCGTATACTGGGGAGTTTTGCAGGTTTGCGGCGGCAAGATCGCCAGAGCTCAGCTTGAACTGTTCGAACTCCTCGCGTATGGAAACAGAATACTGGTACATCAGC
>DAOVNC010000208.1 GCA_030630445.1 Kiritimatiellales bacterium
CTGGTTGAGCGCCGCCACCGATTCATAGAGCCGGTTCAGCGCCTCGACACCTCCATCGTAATGAAGATCGTTGAGCAATCCGACCTTGGATTGTTGCGCGTTTTGCATGACAGGAAGTTAAATCGATTTACAGGATGCCGCAAGATGAATCATGCATTGGACTTTTCTTTTATCCACGCGTCCGAAAGCGTGTTGCAGGATTCTGAAGAAATTATAATCGATTAAACGCCCCGATTATTGTTTATTCCTTGCTCGATTATTCACGAACCACTTAACCACCACCCAAGGAGCCATGCCATGAAAAAGCAACTGACCGCGCTGATCGCCGCAACCTGCCTGCTTGCCGGACTGAACCCAACCGGCGCAGGAGCCGCAGGGCACCCCATGAACCCCGTGTTACAGCAGCTCGACCTCGACGGCGACCTAGTGCTGTTCATGAACACCGACACCGTCGAGCAACACGTGCTGGACTATATTGACGAGTTAACGACGGTGTTTCTCAACATCCCAACAGGAAAAAATCCAGCCCCGAGCAAGCAAGAGATCACCGAAACCATCGCCAAGGTCAAGGCCGGGATCGAATGGAGCGGCCTGCTTTCGCTCGAATCGTATGCGATGAGCATGGCACCGGTCGAAGGCACGCTCAACCGCGTGATTTCCGTTGCCCGGCATGCCACCACCGATGCCGACAAGCCGCTGTGGCGCATCGCGGCATCCGAACCCAAGGCACTGAAAGGCATCCACTACGTTCCGGCCAACGCGGTCTACACGGCCAACTCCACCACCAGCCTCGACGAAGCGTGGAAGATCGTGAACGAAGCCGTCGCCACCTTCTACAGCCCGCAGCAAGGTGCCGCCTTCAATCAAAAGGTCGCCATGATCGAGATGATGCTCGGCACCAACATCACCGCCATCACCGGCTCGCTGGATAACGAGATTCTCGTCTCCCTGCAGCTTTCGGAAGAAAAGGAAGTTACGATTCCGCAGGGCATGTCGAGCCTGTCCATCCCCGAACCCAACCTGCTGATTGGCCTGCAGACCCAGGAACCGCTCCTCGAAAAAATTATTCTGGAAAAACTCAAGCTTGCCCAGATGCCGGTGGTTGAATCCACCCACGGCGTCTACACGCTCCACACCTTGAACCTGCCCCTGCCGTTGCCGGTGCCGGTACAGGTAACGCTCGTCGCGAACGGGGACTACCTTTTGATCGGCTCCACCCAGGAAGCCGTGGTGAGGGCCCTCGACAGCCAAACCAACAAAGACGGACTCGTCGCCACCCCGCTCTACCAAAAGCTGCTTGGCGATGCCCCGGAAAAGACCAGCGCCATCGAGTTTGTTTCCCCGCGCTTCATGCAGACCTATGTCGCAGTGATGAAGCAATCGCTCGGCTCCGCGCAAGGCCCCGAGGAGTCCGCCATAATGGATATGATGCTTGGCGGCTACGACAACATGTGCTCCGGTGGCTACAGCCTCAAGACCCCCACCGGCATCTACTCCAAAAGCTATGCCGACTATGGCGGGGCCAAGCCCATTGAGATGGTGGCATCCGCCTACGTCGGCATGCTCAGTGCCATCGCCATCCCCAGTTTCCAAAAGGCGCGCAGCAACTCGCAGGACAAGATGTGCCAAAACAACCGGCGCATCCTCGCTGCCGCCAAGCAGCAATGGGAACTGGAAAACGGGAAAACCAATGGAACCCCCGTCACCGAAGCCGACATCACGGAATACATAAAGGGCGGCTTCCCTGCCCTGCAATGTCCAAAAGGCGGCACCCTCACCATCAACGTCATCGGCACGGCCCCGGCGTGCTCCGTGCATGGGCCGCTTCATTAGTAGAGCCTGAAACACAATGCACCCCGACAAGGTAGTCAAGTCCGCTTGGCTACCTTGTTCATTCGTGGTAGAAAACTCCCTCAAATTGGAGCAGGAAAAATGAAAAAAACAGAACTGATCATTGTTGGGGCGGGTTCGCGCGGAGCGGGCTATGCGGAATATGCCATCGAACACCCGGAACAGGCCACCATCGTCGGCGTCGCCGAACCGCGAGCGGAGTACCGCAAGCAGCTCGCCGAAAAACACAACGTCCCGCCGGAAAAACTCTTCAATGATTGGCAGGAACTCGCCGAGCAACCCAAGCTGGCCGACGCCGTCATTATCGCCACGCCGGACGCCGAACATGCCGGGCCGGCCATCGCCTTCGCAAAAAAGGGCTACCACGTCCTGCTCGAAAAACCGATGTCCACCTCGGAGGAGGAGTGCAAGAAAACCACGGATGCCGCCATCGAGGCCGGGATTGTTTTTGCCGTCTGCCACGTCCTGCGCTACACGGCCTTCACCCGCAAGCTCAAGGAACTGCTCGATAACGGGCTTATCGGCGATATTGTCAGCCTCCAGACGCTGGAACCCGTCGGCTACTGGCATCAGGCGCACTCCTTCGTGCGCGGAAACTGGGGCAACGAAGCGGAGTCGTCCTCCATGCTGCTGGCCAAATGCTGCCACGACCTCGACTGGATCAGCCACATCATGAACGTGCCCTGCACCGCCGTGCACTCCTTCGGTAGTCTCAAGCATTTCCGCAAGGAGGAAAAGCCAGAAGGAGCCGCCAACCGCTGCGTCGATTGCGCCGTGGAGCCGGACTGCCCCTACTCCGCTAAAAAGATCTATTCCGGATTCCTCGACAAAGGACTGAAGGGCTGGCCACTCGATGTGCTCGCCGCCGACGTGACCGAAGAGAACATTGCCGAAGCCCTGCGAACCGGCCCGTATGGCCGTTGCGTGTATGAATGCGACAACGACGTCGTCGACCACCAGGTCGTCAACATGCAGTTTGACGGCGGGCAGACGGCCTCGCTCACCATGACGGCCTTCACCGAATCCACCGCCCGAAAAACCCGTATCTTCGGAACCAAGGGGGAGCTCGATTGCGACAGCTCCACCATCCGCCACTTCGACTTTCTCACCGACCAATGGCAAACCATCGAAACCGATCCCGTCGACCATTCCATCCTCGGTGGCCATGGCGGAGGTGACTATGGATTGATGAGGGCCTTCGTCGGTGCCATTGCCAACAACGACACCGCCCTCGTCCTGTCCGGTCCGGCGGAAACGCTCGAATCGCACCGGATGGTTTTCGCGGCGGAAACCGCCCGCCGCGAGGAGCGCGTTGTCCGGCTATGACCGAAGCGATTCCCATACTTGCAGGCACCGCCGCCATGCTCGGCTTTTTCCACACCCTTTTCGGACCGGACCACTACCTGCCCTTCATCGCAATGGGCAAGGCGCGCGACTGGACGCTGTCCAAGACCCTCTGGATCACCTTCCTGTGCGGTCTCGGCCATGTCCTGAGCTCGGTGGTGCTCGGTTTGATTGGTGTAGCCTTCGGCCTGGCCCTCGGGAAGCTTGAAGCCTTTGAGGCGTTCCGAGGAAACCTTGCCGCACAGGCGCTGATTATCTTTGGCTTCACCTATTACGTGTGGGGCATGCACCGCGCCATCAAAAACAAATCGCACAACCACGCGCACCCCCAGAATTCCAACCAACGCAACCTCACGCCATGGGTGCTGTTCACCATCTTCGTGCTTGGCCCCTGCGAACCGCTGATTCCGTTGGTCATGTATCCTGCCGCAGAACATAGCATTGCGGTTACGCTGGTCGTGGCAGGTATTTTCGCGCTGGCAACCATTGGAACCATGATGACGGTAGTGCTGGTTTCCGTATGGGGCGTCAGCTTTGTGAAGATCGGCCCGGTCGAACGCTTCAGCCACGCCCTCGCCGGCGCAACCATCTGCCTGTCCGGAATGGCCATCCAGTTTCTGGGATTGTAGCCCGAGGCGTTCAGCCCATGTATTGCCGGCGATATTCCTTGGGCGAAACGCCCATGGTCTTGCGGAAGTTGCGGGTGAAGTGCGAGTGATCGTAGAAGCCGCAGTCGAGCGCAATGGAGGCAATGGTGTCGTTGGTGGTGGTGAGCCGCAGGCTAGCCGACCGAATGCGCACGTTCATGATATGCTTGAGCGGCGAGATCTGGAACACCTTGCGGAAGCGTCGCTCGAACTGGCTAACGGAAAGGTGCATCAATGCGGCGAGTTCCTTGACCTCGATCGGGTACGGATGGTTTTCCTTCACATACTCGAGTACAGTGCGCATTTCGGTATAGGGGAGCAACGCAAGTCCGGCACGGTCCACGTCGCGCGCTGTGCCGGCCAAGCCAATGATTTCGCCTTCGGTGGAATAGAGAGGCACTTTGGTCGTGATGAACCAGTTGATCGAGTTTCCAGGGTCTGGAGCCAGCTCGACGCGGTCGATCATGCTCTCGCCCGTCTCCATCACATGGCGGTCGTCCTCCACATAGTTTTCGGCGCGGCTCATCGGGAAAAAATCGAAATCGGATTTTCCGATAATCTCCGCTTCGGTTTCGACACCGCACTGCCGAACAAAATAATCGTTCCCCATCACAAACCGCCCCTTCCTGTCCTTGGCGAAAAAATAGATGTCCGGCAGATAGTTGAACAGCAGTTGCATCTGCTGCGGACTATGCATCTGTTTTAGAAAATCGGCTTTGAACTTTACGGTATCCATCACGCCCCCCACTCCTTTCCAACGCCGAAAATATACAATTAATGTCCCAGCATCTACAAGACGCAAAAAAGGTGGGCTGATACTTTGTTTGTCCATCCATACTCTGCGGAGCGGACACTCCGTTCGGGGGAGTAGCAAACGAAAGGGAGGCTGGTTATGGATTATAATGCTTGGACACAGGTGGTTGGTCTCAGCGGTGCTTTTGGATTGGGCATGTGTTTCGCCCTGCTCGGTTCGATCGCGGTGAAGATGATGCCGCGCATGGATATCGACCAGGCGAAATTTGGCACGATGATCTCGGCGTTCATGTTTGCCTGCCTGATTTCGTCGCTGGTCGTAGGCGTAATGATGGATTCACTCGGCTACAAGACGGTTGCAACCGCCGGCTTTGTGGCAGCGGCAGCGGCTATCCTGTTGCTCGCGAACGCCAAGAGTTTCGGTTCCGGCTTGATCGCGTGCATCCTGCTGGGCGTGGGCGCAATGGCATGCAATACAACCGGCAACGTGCTCGGCACCGCCGTGGTGAGCCAGATGTTCGATGGAAACCAGGCAGCGGCCAACAATCTGGTCAATGTATTTTTCGGTCTCGGTCTCTTCCTGACCCCCTTCGTGGTCAGCTTCCTTTTCCAAAAGATCTCCTATGAAAAAGCCATCTCGATGCTCGGTGTGATTATCCTGCTGCCGCTGATCGGTGTTTTTATGGCGGAGTACCCGACCTCCTCCGGGTTCAAGCTTCTGGATGCGATCACCCTCCTGAAGGAGCCGGCCACCATCCTCGCAGCGTTTGTCCTGTTCTGCTATATCGCGCTCGAGGCGAGTTTTACCAACTGGCTCGCGCCATTCGGCAAGGAGGTGCTCTCGAAGGAAAAACCGGACATGAAAACCGAAAAGGTGGATGCCTCGGCAGCCCGGTTGCTCTCCGCATTCGCCATCGCAATGATGGCCGGCCGGTTAATCACCAGTTTCTCGGGCATCACCCAGTTTGGCGGATGGCTGGTCGCGGGTGCCGCAATGGCGGCAGCGGTAATCATCATTATCATGACAGGCACGAAAAGCTCGGCTGCGGCCTATGCGCTGGCGGCGGCTTCTGGTCTGGTATTCGCCCCCGCCTTCCCAACAACGGTTGGCGTGACCTTTGCCAAGTTTGGCGGAGGTAGCGGCAGTCTCTTCGGCATTATCTTCGCGGTCGGTCTGGCTGGCGCGGTGATTGTACCAAAGGCGATCGGCAACATGGCGAAAGGCGCCTCGGTACAAAAGGCACTCAAATTGCTTCTGCCTGCGTGTGCCATCCTCGTATTGCTGGCTATAGGCCTGCATTACGTAAAAGGGCCCGCCGACAACACCCCTGTTGAAACAGCACCCAAAGCCGTTCAGTAATGGTTTATCTAGATAAAAGGGAGATTAAAATGGAAAGAAAACTACGCATGGGAATGGTCGGCGGCGGATCCGGAGCCTTTATTGGCGAAATCCACCGCAAGGCCTCGCGCATGGACGGCGGCATCGAGCTCGTCGCGGGTGCGTTCGATATCGACCCGAAGAAGAGCAAGAAAATGGGCAAGGAACTCTGCCTGAATCCGAAGCGGGTCTATGCCGACTTCAACACGATGATTGAAAAGGAGCTCGCCCTGCCCGAGGAGGAGCGGATCGACTTTGTTGCCGTCTGCACCCCGAACAACTGGCACTTCCCGATCGCCAAGGCCTTCCTTGAAGCCGGCTTCCACGTCATGTGCGAAAAACCGATGACGCTGACGGTCAAGGAAGCGGAGGCGCTGCAGGATGTCGTGCGCAAGAGCCGCAAGGTATTCGGCCTGATGCACAACTATACCGCCTACCCCATGGTCAAGCTCGCGCGCGACATGGTCCGGCAGGGCGACCTCGGCAAGATCCTCAAGGTTGTCGTCCAGTATCCGCAGGGATGGC
>DAOVNC010000059.1 GCA_030630445.1 Kiritimatiellales bacterium
AAAGCTTTCGGCTGAAGGATTCAATGCGGCGGCAGAAACGGCAGCAAACCGAGAAGAAATCGTAGGAGAAATTGACACTCGCACGGATGCGGGGTAATTAACGGAAAAGTGATGCACTGTTGGGCCGCCGCCCGCCGCACTTTTCAACCGACGTTTACACGAATCGCGCTCTTAAATTCGAATACCACTAACGGCAACCCATTGATGTAGAGAATGCCATCGGGAATCCGTTTGTGGGTTCCCACGATCTCCAGCTGGTTCACCATCTTGAAAATATTGGTCTTCACCTTGTAGGGAGCGGAACCCTCGGCCACGACCATCGGAACCTCACCCGTCTTCGGCTCCCGGAATTCGGTTAGGCTGGAATAATCGATCAGCTGCACATAGAGGTCGCGTTGAGTATGGTCTTCCCGCTTCAGCAGAAAGCCATCCGAAACCAGCTTCATGATCGCCTTGTTGCTCTCGTAGAGATCCGCCGACGAATACGCATCCAGTTTCTGAATCACCGCCTCAATTTCGCCCGGTGTGATACCGTCTTTTGCATACTGCTTCGCTAAGAACGACCGCAGGTCATCTTTAATAAGCACCTCGCCCGAATCTCGATCAATGGTTCCGCCCAACACATGCCGATATCCCTCCGCTTCGAGGAGTTCAATGATCGCTGCTTCTAATACCATATTCATAAACTAATCGGTATAAATCCCGCGGGCGTATTGTTTGCTTGATCGTATAGCCACCCCTCGCCAACCAGACTCCGGGCATAGGCGGGTTGTTCCCAATAGGGACGTAAAGCTTCCGTAATTTTCTCTTCGATGGCATCCAATGTTTCAAAGACCTGGTTGCAGATTTGATCCTTCACCACATCCCACAACCGCTCGATTGGGTTGAGTTCGGGGCTGTAGGGCGGCAGAGGGATCAGATGAATCCGCTTCGGCAGGCTCGGATCTCCCGGTCTTTGGTGGAAGCCCGCCCCATCCCAGATCACGATGTGTTCGGCATCCGGGTCGCTTTGTGCGAGTTGCTCCAAGAAGAGATGGGTATTCTCCAGCGTCACCGTTGGCAGGTAGCAGAACACCCCGCCGCCATCGACAACCTCCAGCGCCCCGTAGACGTAGCCCCATTGATACTTTTGCTGTGCGGGCTTGACCACCCGGACTCCCTTGAGACCCCAACAACGCCGTTGGATGGAGTGCAGTCCGTATCGAGCCTCGTCTTGCACCCAGATCTTTACCTTGCACCCGGCAGGAATATCCAACCCGCAAAGGGTTTTATGCAAGTGCGCTTTAAAGTTCTCCGCGTCGGCGGGGATCTTCTTGATGTGAACGGGACGTGGCACTTTCAACGCCCCGGCGAGCTTTCCCAGCCAATAGTACATAGCCGGCATCGTCAGCTTTATCCCCCTTTCGGAGTCGAGCCACTGCCGCGCTTGAGCAGCGGTGCGCCAGGTCCCGTTTTCAAGATGTTGCTCAATCGCTTGGATCACTTCCGGGTTCTGAACCGGACTCTTCCGTCCACCGCCCTGACCTTGGCGGGCGGAAAAAGAAGCAATGCCTTCCTTTTCAAACCCTTTGATCCAAAGCTGGATGGTAGAACGGGAGCGTCTGAGGGTTTGAGCTATCTCTTCATAGGTGTGCTCTCCGCCACTAGCAAGCAAGATGGAAAGAGCTCGCTCCTTGGTTCGCACATCCTGGGTTTCCCGATGGAGAACACGCACTTCATCGAGAAGGTGCGGCTCCATCGCCAACTTGAGTTTAGGTCGTCCTTTTTTCATGGGCGCATCGTAGCACCACAGCTCAGTCCATACCATATGTTTATACCGAAATGTTTCTGTAAATGGTATAATTGGGCTTCGGTGAATTTTTCCATCACTCCACAACCTCCCATTGGCCCGTTTTATCTGAGCCTACGCGTTTCAAGCACCCGGACTCCTGCAAACGCTTAATTGCACGTGCAATCGTCCGGATATCCTTTCCAATTCGCTCAGCCATCTCCTGACGCGTAATCGTATTATCCTGCTGAATGCATGCCATAACGGCCTGCGGAGTCTTCAGCACCTTCAAATTTACAGGGACGTTTGCAGGGGCGTTTGCGGGGGCGTTTTGAGTTAACGTATCCTCGATCACTTCAAGCATGAACGTTATGAATTGCGTACAGTCGCCTTGTTGATCCGATGACGCCAACGCACCATAATACCCCTCCTGATGATCCCGAATCACACTTTCAAGGGGCAACGACAAAAACAACGGGTGCCATTTCGCAAGAATCCGCGTCTGCCACAACCGCCCCATTCTTCCGTTTCCATCTGCAAATGGATGGATAAATTCAAACTCATAATGAAAAACTGAACTCTTAATCAAAGGATGGATATCACTCCCTTGCACCCAGCCGAACAGATCATTCATCAATCCCAGAACTCGATCGTGCGGAGGAGCAACATGAACCACCTGATCTCCCTTTTGAATACCAACACCCGCCTTTCTAAATAGACCAGGCTCCATCAAAACATCCCCCATCATCAATTGATGCGCAGCAAGCAAATCATCCAGATTAAATGGATCCAATGAAGCAACCGATTCGTAGGCCTTAATCGCTCCCTGAACCTCCGCCAACTCCAAAGCATCCCCCAACACACGTTTCCCATCAAGAATCGCCGTCACCTGCTCTTTAGATAATGTATTACCTTCAATGGCCAGCGTTCCCGCAATGGTTTTAATACGATTCTGCCTTCGAAGCTGAGGTTGACTCTCCCAACGCTCACGCTCCATCGCCCCGACTTGTTCGCTAATCCGGGCAACCGCATTTAGAATGTGCGGAGTGATGCTAAAAGGAGGTTCATAGCTCATAGTTGTTCTCCAGTCTGTTCGCGTCTGGGCCTTCGCCTTCTAATTGAGCTTCCGTAAATTTCATTTATTGCTCTCTCTCAAACCGATTTTACAGCCCTTGGAAACCGCGCACTTTTTTTCCATACATTTGAAAAAATAAAGTCATGAACCCGCCCCGGTCTGCCTTTTATTCAACATCATCCCAGGTATCATCCTCAGACTCTATCCTGTCGACAAATTCAATTTCCTGCCCCAGATATAAACGGGCGTTGTGATTCATCAGCTGATTGATAAACGAAGTGGTCAGCGCCTCATTCATCCCTATCGACGTACTGAACCCGATCAAACGCGGAGTAATCTGGGTATCCGCCTCATGCATCTTAGCCTTGATGGAGCCGAGTGCAACAATGCAGCTCTGAATGGAGGAAATGCTGATTTCGCTAGGCATCGGCAACAGATTTGAAATTGATTCTCCGCTGATCCCAAGCGTCTGCACAACCAGGGAACCAGAGGCCTTGTTCGCTTCCACCGCCGCACCGAGCGCAAAAAGACTGCCCAGATTCACCGACCCCTTTTCAATCGAAATATGTGCCTTCAGGCGCAGACCGACTCCCGCATAAACCGGAACCACCGCAGCGCTCTTATCCGAAAGAATCGTCACCTCATTATTGGCGTTCGCCAACGCATAAACCGGAACCGTTGTGCATTTTGTATAATCCAGAATCACCACATATTCGCCCTTCGAATAGGAAGCCCCCGCTGGCCCATAGGTTATGCCGCCAGAGACATTATAGGAGCCGACCGCCAGTCGCATGGATTCATCCGGTAGCGCCGTAAGAATCAGCGCATTATCAATCTGATTTGAAAACGCCGCCGAAGCCGCCATCTGAATCGGAATCGGATCAATCGGGTAATATCCCTTGCTATATTTTCCCTGCTCCGTTTTAAGATCGCTCGTAACACAACCCGCCAGAAGCAAAGTCCCCAAAACGACCATCAAAATTTCAAACCGCTTTTTCATAATTCCCCTGCTTTGGATTGAATCCCGATGGCATTGACCTGCTCAATCCACTGTTTCGGGGTGAGCGTGAAGCTATTGAGACCTGCTTGCTTTCTAATCCCGTCGAATTCGACGGGGTTAAAATCTAGATTGTGAAGTTGTTCCCATATTCTGAGTAGTTCCAGTGTGTTGCGATTGCGCAGCCAGTTTCGAATCAGGTCGTCGGGGTGCTCGGGGTTCTTTGATTTCGCGATATCCGTGAGACAGATAAAGTCATCACTCCCCACGGTTTTGATTTTAACCGCAGTGCCCTTCACTTTAATTGAGCTGTTTTTATTGGCCATAACCCAACCCCTTCAGATTCTGCCTGATTACCTCATCCAGCTTGGTCGACTCTTCCATCTGCGCATAGAGCGTTTGATTCATTTCGGTCATTTTGGTTTCAAAGAGAATACCATATGAAACGTGGGAGCATAGGAAACAACAGACTCTTTAACAAGGAGAACCCCGAAAAGAACGTATTTGGCGGGTTGGTGGTTTTATTGCCCGACAGGGTCGGAACCGCCCTCCCCTTTCCATCTGGGAAGAGCAGGCGAGCCGCCTGCGGTACGGAGGAACAACCTCCCTGACCTCTGTGTTCTATAGCAACGCGGGTGGTGAAAACTTTTTAGATCCGCTCGGGGGTTTCGATACCGAGGAGGTCGAGGCCTTTTCTAAGCGTGGCGGCGGTGGCACGGCAGAGCCGGATGCGGCTTTCGCGGATCCCTTCGTCGGCTTTGAGGAACGGTACGTTTTGATAGAAGCTGCTGTAGATCTGGGCGAGATCGTAGAGATAGTCGGCCATGATGTTGGGCCGGTAGTTTTCCGCCGCCGCGCGGACTGCCGCCGGGAATCGGGATAGCTTGATGGCGATGCGACGCTCCAGCTCGTGTTCGATGATGATTGGATATTGGCTAAGTTCGGCGTCGGGATACTTTGCGTGAAACTTGTCGTAGACGGAGGAGATCCGGGCGTAGGCATATTGCAGGTAGGGCGCGGAGTTGCCTTCCATGTTGAGCGCTTTTTCCCATGTGAAGGTGACGAGGCTTTGCGGGTTTTGGCTGAGGTCGGTGTATTTGATGGCTCCGATCCCGATGGCGCGCGCGAGTTCTTTCTGCTGCTCTTTGGGCATGTCGGGGCTACTGGATTTAACCATTTCCAATGCGCGGGCTTCGGCTTCGTCGAGCAGGGCGGCGAGTTTGATGACGTTGCCTTCGCGGGTGGAAAAGGTGGCTTCGGGCAGGCGCATGAGTCCAAACCAGACGTGAACGAGGTTGGCATCCATGCCGAGCTTTTTGGCGATGGTGAAGAATTGCCTGAAGTGGAGTTGCTGGCGTTCGTCGGTGACGTAGATGATGCGCTCGGGATCGAACTCTTCGATGCGCGATTGCACGGTGGCGAGGTCGGTGGTGGCATAGTTGTATCCGCCATCGCTCTTGCGCACGATGCAGACGGGCATGCCGTCCTCTTCGAGATCGACGATCAATGCACCGTCGCTTTCCACGGCCAGTCCCCTACCCTCCAGGGTTTCGATCATTTTCGGGAGTTGTTCGTTGTAGAAGCTTTCGCCGCGGTAAAGGTCGAACTTGACATCAAGGCGGTCGTAGATGGTGTCGAACTCCTTGATGGAGAGTTCGATGAATTGTTTCCAGAGCGCGAGGTTTTCTGCGTCGCCTTGCTGGAGTTTGACGAGTTCCTTTTTGGCTTCGTCGCGCCATGTGGGATCTTCTTTCGACTTGTTGTAGCTTGCGATGTAGACGCGCTCGAGCTCTTCGACCGGCGCCTCGGCCAGCGCCTCTTCGTCGACGAAGCTGCGGAAGCCGACCATCATGAGTCCAAACTGGGTGCCCCAATCGCCGAGATGGTTGTCGGCAACGACGTTGTAGCCGAGGAAGCGGTAGAGGCGGTCGATGGCGTTGCCGATCACGGTGGAGCGGATGTGGCCAATGTGCATGGGCTTGGCGACGTTGGGGCTGGAATAGTCGATGACAACGGTCTTCCCCTGCCCCGCCTGCTCCACGCCTAGGTGCGAATCGTTTTCCAGGGATTGGATGTGTTCGGCCAGCGCGGCATTGGAGAGGAAAAAGTTGATGAAGCCCGGCCCGGCAATCTCAATCTTTTCGACGAAGTCGGGGAGCTTGGCGGCATCGGAAAATTCCTGCGCAATCTGGCGAGGGGCTTTCTTGAGCACCTTGGCCAGCTCCATGGCGGCGTTGCATTGGTAGTCGCCGAACGTTTCGTTTTGGGTCGGCGAAACGCCTAGCTTGACGCTGGACTCTTCGAGCCCGAAAACGGTCTGCATGGTGTCTGTGGTCCACGCCGAGAGGCGTTCTTCAAAAGTGGCAAATTCGCGCATATTCATTCTCTCCGTAAAAGGGGCGAAGAGTATTTCCAACCATGGGGAAAATCAATCCCCAAAAAAATAGTTAAACCGCGAATGAACGCAAATGGGCGCGAATGTACTCAGGACAACCAAAACGGGATCAAATAGGCAGAATGATTTTGAGGCAGACACGAAGTGAGGCTGGCTCGAAGAGACGGCAGCGAAGCGGCAATAATTTTTCTTTTCAGATGCATGGCAATAATCATTCTGCCTCGCTTGCTCGAGGGAAGGGGTTCCAGATGTGAATTCCTGAAAATCTTGCCAAATCAAGCCTCGGTGAATCGCGTTCTTTGGCCGCTATTTCCTTCGGAAATTATTTCGCTACGCTCAGCGCGTCAAACCTAAGGTTCTCATCCTGCCGTGTCGCATTTTTTTAAAATGGCGCCTCGGACAGGATTCGAACCTGTGACCGTCGGATTCGAAATCCGATGCTCTATCCAGCTGAGCTACCGAGGCATCTTGAAATAGGATTATCCACAGAGTCGATTTGAAGCGCAACCAGGGAATGCTAGCCCTTTCGGCTTTCTAAATCTTCCAGGGCATAGTTGATGGACTCAAAACCCACGTTCTCCAAAGGAGTTCCCTCCTCCATGCGTTCGGCAATCAAGCGGTTGTTTACTGCCGGCTCGTATGTCGGATCGAGTTCCAGGGCTCGGTCGAACGCGGCGAGCGCGTCGGCCTTTCGGCCTAGGTTCGCGTAGCACAATGCCAGGTTTCCGTAGGTGGATGCATTGTTGTCGACCAGCTTGGTGCAAGCAAGGAACCCGGCAAGGGCATCCTCCCATTCGCCCGACTCCATCTGCGCAAAAGACTGGTCGAACATCACGCTGGATTCCAAATAGGTATCCAGATCCACGCCGTTGTTTTTTCGGATCATCTTGGCCATGTCCTCAAGAAAGGATTTTGCATGGCCATAGTATTCCTCTGCCGGATCACCGTAATCCATGGCCTTTCGGTTGGCTCGCACCGCCTTTTCGAGTTGATACGACTTTTGATAGGCCACCCCCATATTGAAGTGGGCCTCCGCAAAATAGGGAAAGATCGCCATGCATTTTTCAAACCACAGAATCGACTCTTCATGATGGCCCTGCATTCCGTGGAGCGTTCCCATTCCATAGTAGACGTCGTAGCATTGGGGATAATCCCGCACCAACCGCTCCATGTCTTCCGTCGCCTCGTCCATCCGGCCTTTCTCGGCCAAAGCCAATGCATCATCGACGCCCTGCTGAGCATCGGGGTTGATTTCGGCGATAAAATGCCCTTCCGGGAGGGAGCCTTCCCTCCATCGTTCTGCCTGGTAGCGCAGTATGTCGGCATAATGGGGGCAATCGCCGCAGGGTTCGCCGCGCAACTCGGCACAACAACGCGAACAGATTAGCGCACCTTCTTTAAGGAGGCACTCGCGCCTGGCTTTGCCTTTCTGGCAAACAGCACATTTCTTCATTCAACACATTCCTTTTTACGTCAACGCGGCCTTCCGTTAAAGACGGTATTCCCGAGACGCCGCGTGAGTGTAAAAGCTATTTGTCGGACGCTTCTTCCGGTGCGGCAACCGGTTCGCCTTTGAGGGCAAGGCCTTCCTTGTTGGCCCGAACCGTGACGAGCGAGTCGTTCTTGATTTCGCCGCGCAGGATGGCTTCGGCGAGCGGGTCTTCGAGGTAGCGCTCGACGGTGCGGCGCAGTTGTCGAGCGCCGTAGGCCTTGTCGTATCCCTTTTCGAGCAGGAAAGTGCGCGCGGGCTTGGTGATCTTTAGCTCGATGTTGCGGCTTAGCACGCGGTTTTTGATGTTGGCCAGTTCCAGGTCGATGATGGTTTCGAGATCGACCTTGGTGAGCTCGCGGAAGACAATCATGTCGTCGAGACGGTTGAGCAGCTCCGGCCTGAAGGTTTTCTTGGCGATCCCTTCCATCAGTTCCTTGAGCTTTTTATAGTCCATCTCTTCGTTGGATGGGGCGAATCCCAATGCACCGGCCTTCTTGACTTCATGGGCACCGAGGTTGGAGGTCATGATGACGACGGTGTTGCGGAAGTCGACGCTGCGGCCGAGACTATCGGTCAGACGCCCTTCCTCCATGATTTGGAGGAGCATGTGCATGACGTCGGGATGGGCTTTCTCGACTTCGTCGAAGAGGACGACGGAATAGGGATGGCGGCGTACGCGCTCGGTGAGCTGCCCGCCTTCCTCGTGGCCGACATAGCCGGGAGGCGACCCGACGAGGCGCGAGGCGTTGAATTTTTCCATGTATTCGGACATGTCGATCTGGATGAACGATTCGGGGTCGTCGAACATGAATTCGGCCAGCATTTTGGCGAGCAGGGTTTTTCCGACGCCGGTGGGACCGAGGAAGATGAACGAGCCGATGGGACGTTTGGGGTCCTTGAGGTCGGCGCGGGAACGGCGCAGGGCGCGGGCGAGTGCGCCGACGGCTTCCTGCTGGCCGATGACTTGTTCGCCGACGACATCCTCGATGCGGAGCAGGCGTTCCATTTCCTTTTCGCCCATTTTCATGAGCGGGATCCCGGTCCATTTGGAGACGACAACCATGATGTCTTCGTCGCCGACGACGGTTCGGTTTTCATCGCGCTGCTTGCGCCATCCATCGAGCAAGGTTTCTAGCTTTTCCTTTGTTTGGCGTTCTTGGTCGCGATAGCTGGCGGCATCCTCGAACTTTTGATCGTGGATGGCCTCGTTCTTTTTCTTTTCGAAGGCGTGGATATTTTCTTCGAGTTGCTTGAGTTCGGGAGGGCGGCTCATGCTGCCGATGCGCGCGCGGGCGCCGGCTTCGTCGATGAGGTCGATGGCCTTGTCGGGCAGGAAGCGGTCGGGGAGATAGCGCGCGGAGTATTCGACGGCGGCCGTTAGCGCTTCGTCGGTAAAGCGGGCGTGGTGGTGCTCTTCGTATTTTACACGCAGGCCGCGCAGGATTTCGACGGCGTCCTCGACGGAGGGTTCCTTGACCTTGACCACCTGGAAGCGGCGTTCGAGTGCGGCGTCCTTTTCGATCGACTTGCGGTATTCCTTAAGGGTGGTTGCGCCGATGCACTGCAGCTCGCCGCGCGACAAGGCGGGCTTGATGATATTCGCCGCATCCATGGTGCCTTCGGCGGAACCTGCGCCAACGATGGTATGCAGTTCGTCGAGGAAGAGGATAATATTCTTTTCCTTGCGGATCTCATCCATGACGGCCTTGATGCGCTCTTCGAACTGGCCGCGGTATTTGGTGCCGGCCACCATGAGAGCCAGATCGAGCGTGACGACCTTCTTGTCGACCAGCAGGTCGGGCACGGAGCCGTCGGTGATGTTTTGCGCCAGTCCCTCGGCGATGGCGGTTTTGCCCACCCCGGCTTCGCCGAGCAACACCGGGTTGTTCTTGGTGCGGCGGCAAAGAATCTGGATGACGCGCTCGATCTCGTCCTTTCTTCCGATGACGGGGTCGAGTTGGCCGTCCTTGGCCAGCTTGGTGATGTCGCGCCCGAAGGTGTTGAGCGCCGGTGTTTTCGACTTGCCTTTGCCGCGTTGCTGCATCCCGCCCATCGGAGGGGGTTCGCGCTCGTCGTCTTCCCTGTATTCGCCCTCGGCGGACGGGTCGTAGTCGGGGTCGAGGGTCTTCATGATTTCGTAGCGGGTTTCGTCTAGATCGATGCCGAGGTTTTCGAGTACGCGGGCAGCAATCCCCTCCCCTTCGCGCAGCAGGCCGAGGAGGATGTGCTCGGTACCCACGTAGCTATGGCCGAGCCCGCGGGCTTCGCTGGCGGAGAGCGCCAATACCTTTTTTGCGCGCGGTGTGAAGGGCACGTTGCCAATGGTTTTGGTTTCGGGGCCGGTGCCTACCGCCTTCTCAACCTCTATTCGCACAGAGGCCAAGTCGATTCCCAAGGCCTGGAGCGCGTTGACCGCCACGCCGTGGCCCAAGGCGATCAAACCGAGGAGAACATGCTCGGTTCCCACGTATCCATGATTGAAGCGATCCGCCTCTTTGCGTGCCAATTGGAGCACCTGCTGTGCCCGGGGTGTAAAATTATCCATAATGCTTCCTGCCTATTCTAAATCGTCGTCCGACGAAGCGTTTTCCATGAAGTCGCGCAGCATTTCGGCACGCACAACGTCCCGGTCGTCCGGGTCAAGATCCTTGTTCTGCACCTTTTGGAGGTGCGCGGGTTGTATGGCGATAAAAAGCATGTCGATCTCGCGTTGCGAAAATTGATCCACCATGCCGAGATCCAGTCCCAGCCGCAGCGTTGAAAGCAGGTTCAACGCCTCCGCACTGGTCATCATCCGCGCATTCGAGAGGATTCCGAATGCGCGCGCGACGTGATCCTCCACCGTCGGGGCCCGTTCGTTCATCAGGCGGAGGCGGGCATTGTTTTCGTGCTCGATCAGTTCGCATACAATCTGGTCGAGGTGCGCAATAATCTCGTCTTCGCGCCGCCCCAGGGTGATCTGGTTGGAGATCTGGAACATGTTGCCGGCCGCCTCGGTTCCCTCGCCCCACATACCGCGTACCGCGAGGCCGATTTTTGAAATGCCGTTGATGACGGGCTCCATCTCCTCCATGATAACCAACCCTGGAAGGTGCAGCATAACCGAGGCACGCATGCCCGTGCCCACATTGGACGGACACGACGTCAGATAGCCCAGTTTCGGGGAAAAGGCATAGGTGAGCCTGGCTTCCAGCTGATCGTCGATCTGGTCGGCATTGTTCCATGCCGCAATAAGGTTGAGCCCCGGCTGTAGCGATTGGATGCGGATGTGGTCCTCTTCGTTCACCATGACCGACAGGCATTCATCGGGGGAAACAAACACGCCGCACCCCGCCTCCTTCACTGCAAGCTCCTGGCTGATAAGGTGCCGTTCGAAAAGAATCTCCTTGTCGAGGTCGCTTGTTTCCCCCATCCCCAACCGAACAAACGGAATGTCCATGGATTCGAAAATCTGCGACGCTTGATCCCAAACCTCGCATCTTTCCTCTTCGCTGGCCCATCCCGGGAAGGAGTATTCCTCCAGGTTCCGGGCCAGCCGGATCCGGCTGCTAATCACAGGGCCCTCGCCGAGCCCCGCCGAGAGCCAGCTCCCATGCCGTCGCATCATATCGTCAAGCGTCATTGGAATCTCCCGGGTCGGATGTCTGGGCCGACTCCTTCAAGGCCTTGATCTTGTCGCGCAAGTTGGCGGCCACTTCGTACTGTTCCTTGGCAATGGCGACTTCGATATCCTTTTGCAGTGCCGCAATCTGCGCGGTAATCCGAGCCTTGTTGCCCTGCCGGGCGGGTATTTTCCCGACATGCTGGGCGCTGTGGTGCATGGCTTTGGTCAGTGCGTTGAGTTCCCCCATGAAAGCATTGTAGCATTCGGGGCAACCCAGCCGCGCGCCTTTCTTGAACTCGGTACGGGTCATCTGGCACCGACTGCATGAAAGGTCGAACTCCGACATGGCTGCCGCGACCCCTGCGGATTGCGCACCCAATCCGAGGAGGATGTCGGTGATGGAAATCGGGGAGTTCAGGTCAATCCCGCTATCCTGCGCGCATTCCTGGCACAAATTCAGTTTCTTGACGTTTCCATCGATCACCTGCGTGAGATGGATGGTTGCCTCTTCTTTATGGCAGCATTCGCATTTCATGGCCAAATCCCGTGTTGGTTGGTCTGACAGGGGGAATAGTAGAGCGTTGGCATATTGCTGTAAAAACTTTTTTGGGAGCAAAAGCCACGTATCCCGCAAGGTTTCTAGACAATGGGCGTGCCTTCGGCCCGGGTACATTCGACGTAGAGCGCGTTCAGCTCGGTGGTGATCTTGCCGGGTTTCCCGTCGCCAATCTGCCGCTTGTCGATATCGACCACCGAAATGACCTCGGCGGCGGTTCCCGTGAGGAACACCTCGTCGGCCACATACAGGTCGTAGCGCGCCATGACCTCTTCACGTACTTCGTAGCCCGCGTTGCGGGCGAGTTCCATCACCTTGTTGCGGGTCAAACCTTCGAGTGTACCGCACCAGCTTGGCGGAGTGGCGAGCACCCCGTTCTTGATGGCAAACACATTGTCGCCGGAGGCTTCGGCCACCTGCCCCTGGGGGTTGAGCATCAGGCACTCCATGCAACCCGCATTG